>VXZF01000229.1:6142-7648 GCA_009845645.1 Gemmatimonadota bacterium
CGGTAGAGGGCACTGCGGCTTTGGGCGTCGCGCTGCTTGTACAAGGCCAGTTCCAGCTCGGCAACGAGTCTATTTTCCTCATCTGCAATGCCCTGCAAGGCGGCCTGATGGCTCAGTTTAGCCGCGCGTTTTTCGGCCTCGTAGGACGAGCGCCACAAGGGCAGGTTGAGCGTGGCCATGGCCATTAGTGGATTCTCGCCTCGGTCGCCGATGTGGATGTAATCGAGGCTCACGGTCAAGTCTGGGTAGAACTGCTTACCGGCCAACTCGACGCCTAGGGACTGTGCCCGCGCTTGCGTGTGCCGCATTTGTAGCATCGGGTTCGCAGCCTGCAAACGCGCCTTTAGCACCTCTTCGTCTAGGTCCAACGCAGCCATGGGCAGCGAATCGGGCACAGCTATCGGGGCAGTCACCGTGCGGCCGAGCGCTGCATTTAACCGGGCCGTGACCGGTCGCCGCTGCTGACGCAGACTGCGCAGTTGATCCTCTAAGCGGCCCAATTCCACCTGCGCCTTGAGAACCGGGGCGTGCTCTCCGGTGCCGCCGCGATAGCGGGTGCGGCCCACTTCTTCTAAGTGAGCCAACAGCCGCAAGTTTTCCTCGCTGACGGCGATGGCCCGCTCCAAAAAGTAGCAGTCGTAATACGCGGCCTTGACCTCAAAGATCAGCGACCGCCGCGCGGCTTCATAGCGCTGGCCTTCGACTTCGGCCTCTTGCTGGGCGATTCGCCCCTTGAGATCCAACTTGCCCTTCCACGGGAAAGTCTGCGCCGCGCTAAAGCGCATTTCCTGCGGGCCGGTGCGCGTCTCCACCGGGCGCGCGAAATAGCCGTAGGTCAAGCGCGGATCAACCCAAGCACTCGCCGGAGCCACCTTTGCTAGGGCAGCCTTGTAGCGCGCCAAAGCCTGCTTGAGCTTGGGGTTGTGCTGTTCGGCGTAGCGCGCGTACTCCGCGAGTTCGGCTCGAGGGTCGAGGGCTGCTTCTTCCTGTGACCAAACCGGTCCTGCAAGCAGACCTGCTAGCAGCAGGGCCGTTCTATTTTTGTACATGCAAATACTCCTCGCCGCGCGGGGGTTTGGGATTCGCGTACAGACCCCCGCAAATTGAGTGGAGTGTGAGACTTAGAAGCGTCTGGAAATTTCCGGGTATGCCCTAAGCTCGGACAGCTTCTTAGTAGGACAAACTCAGTGCGGCGAGGATCAGATCAGGAAGGAACAGTAGAGCTGGAAAAGCGGGGGATGCGGTTGGGGGATGCGGTTGGGCAACAACCGCAATGCAGACGGGCGAGGCGGCAGCGGGGTGGCCGCTGCCATGCCGACCACGGGCGTTGAGACGGACGGTTGCTCGGCTGGGGGGACAAACGGAGGAGACGCGCTGTTGGATTCGGCGCGCAGACAGCAACAACCCGCTTGCAGGCCCACGTCGCCACAGGTATTGGCGACGTGGCAGGGCATGGGCGTGGCCTCTGCGACAGGAGCGCAGAGGACCTGCAAGCCGCTACAGGTA
>VXZF01000204.1 GCA_009845645.1 Gemmatimonadota bacterium
ATCCAGGGGATGTTTGGGAATTTTCTCACGTTCACTATTGCAATTATAATAGACAGAATCATCCAACTCAAAAACCGGAAGGGTTAGTGGAGCGAATGATATTAGCTTCAAGTAGTGAAGGATCACTAGTTCTCGACCCTTTCTTGGGTAGTGGAACGACACTCAGGGTATGTCAACAACTCAATCGAGTCGGTGTCGGAATTGAATTGAACCCCGACTACGTGAAAATGTCGAAAGAACGCTTGCAAAAAGAATTTGTAGGATTCGATAGTATCGATCCAAGAATGGAACGTGTCCCTCTTGATTTGCGTAATGAATCTATTAGAAAGGCGTATCTCGAAAACCATAAACATTGGTTCCTGCGCGGCCATGAGAACGCTCTTAGTGATTTTGAAAGGTCCGTTGAGGCTCTTTATCCAGATAAACCGAAAGAACCTATACAAATGACATTACTCGAAAAAAAAGAGCAATATAAGACCTAACAAGATGCTCCAGCGGCACGGTAGTTAATCAGTGAGAAATAGCCAATTCGACGCCAGTCAGCACCACTTGCTCACGGCGATCTTTTTGCCCCATCACTAGCCGCACGGCGATCTCGTTAGTGCCCTGCCGCAAGAAAGAACCATCCACTGCAAATTCCACGCTGACCCCTTCCATTTTTTGCTCGACCGGACGGGTGGGATAACTGGCCCAAAATAGCGGTGCTGCCTGCTGGCGCGACCAGCCATCGCCGGAGACTTGGGCTTGGTCCCAAGAGAGGGCGCGGCCGTTGAGTTCGACTTCGAGGCGGTCCTCTGGGGGCAAGTGATCCAAACGCAAGGCCAAGCCGCCGGTGACATCGGCCACCTCGTCGGCGACGCGGATGCGGAGCGTCGGCCCCAAGCTTGGGCTGTCGGTGGGCAAAGGCGCGGGAAGTGGCGTCGAGGGGTGGGCCAAGCGGAAGGCGGCGCTGTGGCCCTCAGTGGGGCTGAAGGACATGGTGCCGCTGATTTCGTAGCACTTGTCGAGTTTTTTCAGGGTTGCGAAGTCGGAGAATTCAGCGGCGGTTTGGCGGTTCCACTCGGGTGACATGGTGTAGAAGTTGTATAGGTAAATGCCGTCGGCTCCGTCGGTGAGCCAGCGCAGGGCCAAGGCGCGGAGGAAGCGCCGGTCGCTGTGGCGGGTGGCCTCGATGCAGCCATAGATGAGGCAGGGGCTTCGACCTGAGCTCAGCCGAATGGTAGAGGCAGCAGCGCGGACGAATTCATCGACCGGAGTCTCGAAGGAGATAAAGCCGCCGCCAACGACGACGATATCGACGAGGCCGGTCTCGATCCATTCGTCGACGTCGAGGCCAATGCGCCGCGAGTCGGCCAAGGTCGGGGGGACGCGGACGGCCAGTTGTAGAGTTTTGCCCCGTTGGGCGCTGACCTCGTCGAGCCGCGCCTTGATCTTTTGCACCAGATCGGTCATCAGGTAGCTGTTGGCCGTGGCTTCGGCCATGCGGAAGAAGGCCGAATGGCGCATGAAGTCGAGTTCGATGCCATCGACGTCAAAGCGCTCGAAAACCTCGCAGGCGATGCGCCGCATGTGTTCCCGCACCTCGGCGTGGGCGTAGTCGAGGCCGGTGCGGATGCCCCACTCGACCGACTTTTCGGGGAATTCTTCGCCGGGGCGGCCAATGAGCAGGTGGGGCTGCTCGCGGCGGAAGCGACCGTAGCCGGGATGGGACGGGTCGATCACGTAGTGGCTGTTCATGCGCACGCGCGGGAAAAAGGGGATCTCCGCCTCCTGGCACAGTCGCGCAAGCCCGGTCAACGGCCCGCCGCACTCGGCGATCAG
Organism: Gemmatimonadota bacterium; assembly: GCA_009845645.1. Taxonomy (GTDB): domain Bacteria; phylum Latescibacterota; class UBA2968; order UBA8231; family UBA8231. Next base: position 1,822 of record VXZF01000204.1, read on the forward strand.
GCCCTGTAGATTGGCGGCGATCCGGTCTTCGACGCCGGGCGTGGCCGAGTGGACGAAGGAAGGGGCTGTCGCGTCAAGGCCGCTGCTTCCGTCGCCGAACTTCTCGCCAATCTCCGTCTCAAACTGATACACCTCGTGATCGCCCGTGCTCCACCAGAGCGCGCCGCCGGTGCCAGCATAGCCATCGACGATTTTCTCTTTGAGGTCGGCGACCGAGACGTTTTCCTCGGCCGTGAAAATCCAGCCGTCGTCGGTGAAGATGATGGGCGGTGCTTTGGGCTTGGGGGCCATGTTGCTTCCTTTGCTAGCGGTCTGTATAGGCTTTGATGATGTCGATGATCAGGGCGATGTCGCAGCGAGCTTCTTCCAAGGGAGTACGCGGCTGCGCACCCTCGGCGATGCAGGCGTGGAAGTGCTTCAGCTCGCGAACGAAGGGGCCTTCCCACGCGATGGCCGGACGGTGGGTGATGGCCTCGCCGGCCTCGTCGAGGGTCTGAATCTCCAAGGTGGAGAGGATGCCCCGCGAAAAGCCGGTGGGATAAGAGAGCAACACGCGGCGGTCGTCGCTGCAGACTTCGAGGGTTTCCTTGAAGTCGCGCACGTCCTTTAGTTCGACCCAGGTTGCCGCACAGCGCGCGCCGTTGGCATAAGCGAGCATGGTGCTGACGCCCCAGCCGTTGTACCAGATCTCGGTACTGACGACTCTTTCGGGCACGCCCATGATCGCGCGCAGGCCGTAGAGGTCGTGGATCATGCTACCGGAGAGGCAGCCAAAGGCAGCTTGCGCGTCGGCGGGGACCTCGCCGATGGCCTCGCGCACGGCTGCCGCGCGGGCCGCGCTTGTCCGCTCGACAGCATCAGCGGGCAAATCGTCGGTACGGTGCAGGCGGAAGTGCGCGAGGTGGTGCGAGTTGTTGGTATGCAGGTGGTGGATCTGGACGAAGCGGATTGCGGCCATGTCAGCAGCAGCGCGGGCCGCGGCCTCAAAGGCCGGGTCGTACACCTTCATGTAACCAGCCAAGCCAACGGTGCCAGCCGCCTGTCGGGCGGCGATGATCCGGTCGGCCTCTTGCAGCGAGAAGCAGATCGGCTTTTCGATGAAGACGTGTTTGCCGGCTTCAAAGGCAGCGACGGCGATCTCGGTTTTGGGGTCGGTGTGGCACAGGAGTACGGCGTCGAGATCCGCGGCGAGCAGCGCGCGCCAGTCGTCAGTGTGGTGCGGTACGTGAAATTCCTGTGCTACCGTCTGCACCAAGCTCGGCGAGATGTCGCAGACCATCTCGACGGTAAACAGGTCCTTGAGCGCGGTGAGGTTGGGCAGGTGCTGGACTTGAGCGACGGCTCCACAGCCGACGACGCCGATGCGGATAGGAGCCATGTCAACCCACCTTTCCGACGCGCGGCGTCAAGTCGTTCCACACATCGGCCAGTGCGTAGGCCCGCTTGAAACTCTGGTACACGTCTTGCCACATGGCTTCGCGCAGTTCGGTAGCCTGTGCTTCGTCGCCGGCTGCGAGGGCTGCCTTGAGTTGGTCGCTTCTTGCTGCTTGGGCGGTCGCTTGATCGCTGGCAGCGCGAGCCAAATCGTCAGCCGCAGCCGTGAATTTGTCGATGAGTTCGTCGATGGGTGTGTCGGTGTCCGTCTCCACGTCGTACGAACTGGAGGGCTGGAAGCGGGTTGGGTGGCGAGTGCCGTCGGGATCGCGGCCGGTGTGGGTCGGCTGGATGTGGGGCGTGACCGACAGGTACATGATCATGGGCTCGTCGCCGATGGCTCGCACCTGATGGATCTCGTCAGCGAGGGCGACGCAGAGTTGGCCCGCGCATAGCTCCTGTTCGCTGCCGGCGATGTGGAAGACGCAGCGGCCTTGCAGGATGAGGAAAATCTCATGGCCGAGGTCGTGGCTGTGCAGGCCGGCCACGTCGCCCGGCTGCATGCGCAGAAAGCGGGAGCGGATATGCGGCGTGACGAGGAGGTTTTTGATGTGTTCCTCTTTGCGAAAGTCGAAAATTTCAAAGGCCATGAACAGGCTCCTTTGCGGAAGTTGATGGGGAAGGTAATCAATATATCCAAGTCCAGCGTCTCTAAAAACGTCTATGCAGAAAGCTGCTTATCGGACCGGAACAGTTCGTCCGAATTTGTCAAACCTCGGCGAATCCCTCCGGCAATCCCTCCCCCTTGACCAGCGTCTCTTTCAACGCCCGCGCATGTTGGCAAATCCCCCGATAAGAAAATCCCTTACAGTTGCAACTGATGTCGTTCCCCTCTACCTCCAATTCGTAGAACGCCCCCGGCTTTGACGAACTGTCCACTCGGTACAGCGCTCGCTTTGGCCCTGCCAACACCCGCGCCAACACGCGCACTGCCTCGGTCGATGGCAAACGCGACTTAGCCTCCGACTCGACGATGGGCTGTGTGGCGACAAAAGCCGTCCCGGCGTCGCGCAACAATTCCGCCACTTGCTGCTCGTCCATTGCGCCAGTGGTAAGTTCGGGCAGCACCTCCATCACTCGCCGCAACTCGTCCATCACGTCGCGCTGGAAATCTTCGGGCAAGGCGCTGCCCTCAACGAGTTGGTCGATCAGCGTCGACTTGGTTTCGAGGACCGTCTTGACGAATTCGTCGATCGTGTTGCTGCCGACCATGTAGGTGACGTTGACAGCTTGATTTTGTCCAATGCGGTAGGCTCGGTCCTCGGCCTGCCAGTGATTGACCGGCACCCAGTCGAGATCGTTGAAGACCACCTGCCGCGCTGCCGTAAGATTGAGCCCGATGCCCCCGGCAGTAATCTGCGCGGCTAGCACCTGCACCGAATCGTCCTCCTGAAAGCGGTCGGCCCGTTGTTGCCGCTCACTCGCGGGCACCTCGCCGGTGATGGCTACGGCTTTTTGGCCAAAGTGCTTGCGCAGCGTGTTGACGGGTGCGAGAAAACACGAGAAGACTAGGACCTTCTCTCCCTGTTCGAGCGCGTTTTCGACGAAGGGGATCGTGCTGCGGACCTTGGCGATGGCCAAGCGGTTGCGCGCGGTGGTTAGCTGGCCCATGATCCAGCCCTGGCGCGAGCGGCGCTCGGCCTCGGTCTCGCCGGCAAGCTGGGCTTGGCCTCGGCGCGAGATGGTCTGCAACAGTTCTGTCACGGCCTCGCTCATCTCTCGCGCTACCCGGCTGGCGACCTCCACGTCGAGCCAACTGCGGATCTTGGGCGGCAGGTCGAGTACCTCGGCCTTAGTGCGGCGCAGCATGATGCCGTGTAGTTGCACGGTCAGCTCTTCGATATTGGAGGCCCCATCGGCGACCCAGCCGTACTCGCCTTTGTACGCGTCGCAATAGCGCTTGGCAAAGGAGACGAATGAACGCCCGAGCGCGTGGCGCGCCAACTGCAACAAGGGGAAAAGATCGCGCGGCCGGCTCGTCAACGGCGTGCCGGTCAAAAGGTGGATCACCGCCTCGTCGTCGACGGCCTTGACCAAGTCCATGGACAGGCGGTGCCGCTGGCTGCGATAGTTTTTGAGATAGTGGGCCTCGTCGAAGACTAAGCCACTCCAGGCGTGCTCCGCCAGCGGGTGTTTGGCAAGGATGTCGTAGTTGATGACGACCCAACCGGTATAGCCGGGCTCAGGCGTGGGTGCGGGGCCGACGATGGAAACTTCAGCCGTCGGCAGCACCAGTTCAATCTCTCTCGCCCAGTTGATTTTGACCGCGGCCGGGCAGACGACTAGATAAGGCCCCTCGGGTCGGGCTTGGCGCATGGCGAGCACGGACTGCCGCGTCTTGCCCAGCCCCATGTCGTCGGCGAGGATCGCCCGCTGGCGACCTAACAAAAAGGCAATGCCCTCGACCTGATGGGCGTATAGCCCGGCCGCTAGGGATTCGGCCTGTTGTTGTGCTGTGCTCATAGATGCGTAATTGCTTGGGAGGTGACAATGGCTACCATGCGCCTCTTCCCATTGATATAGATTCCTTCTTCGGTGGACATGGTTGTTCCTCGTGGCTTGGGTTGCTCGTAGGATTTAAGGCGACGGGGATGACCGGGGCAAGTCTTTGCCAGCTATCGCGTGGGCAGAAGCTCAGAAAATACCGCTGTGAAACTAGCGGCTTTGATAATGTAGTTGACGCCCTATAGTTTACAATGCGGAACGGCGGTCGCGTCTCGATTGTGGGGCCGGCTGCGGAAAGACGTGGGCGACGGACGACATCCCGGCAAAGGCGAATGTGACAGAAGTCCAACCACAGCGCGGCGTTTCCAAACGGGCGGTTTTTGTCGGCCTGCTCTGCGCTACTGCGATCTCCTTTGGGGAATCCTATGGCACGCTGGTGGTGCGCGGTTCGGCTATGGCCGCCGATTATTCCACTGGTGCCGCCATCTTCCTGTTCTTTCTGCTCACTTTGCTGCTCAATCCCCTTGCACAGCTACTCACTGGTTCGCGGCTGCACAGCGGCGAGTTGGCGACCATTTACATAATGATGATCGTGGCTTCGGCGATTCCCTCTTGGGGTTTCGTTATGAACTTGATCCCGTTTTTAGGGGGGCTGTTTTACTTTGCCACGCCGGAGAACGACTGGGCCAATATCATCCACCCGCACATCAAACCCTGGCTCGTGTCCCAGGACCGCGCGGCGACTTGGAAGCTCTTTGAAGGGGCGGCGCGCGGCGAGCCCGTGCCCTGGGGGCTGTGGCACAAGCCGTTGTTGGCTTGGGGTTTCTTCATACTCAGCGTTTATTTCGTCACGCTCTGCATGCTGGTCATCCTGCGCAAGCAGTGGATGGAACACGAGCGCCTGCTCTTCCCGCTCTCGATCCTGCCGCTCGAATTGGCTCAAGGGGAGCGGGGCCGGCTGCTGCCGTCTTTGCTGCGCAACTATCTGACGTGGGTTGGCTTTCTGATCCCGTTTCTCATCAATCTCGTCAATGGCCTGCACTCCTACTTCAACTACTTTCCCTTCATCCAGTTGAATACCCCACTCCGCTTTCTGCGCGAATCCGTGCGTCTGAACCTTTACCCGCGCTTCGAGGTCATCGGGCTTTCGTATCTGCTGAGCCTCGATGTCTCGTTCGGCGTGTGGTTCTTCGCCTTTCTCGCCTATGTCCACACTGGGGTCGAGCGTCTGTTCGGCTGGAGCATTGGCCCATCGCAGCCCTACTCGATGCCCGCTTCGGCCAGCGTCGCCCATCTGGCGCAGGGCGCGATGTTCTTCCTGGTCTTTTCCATCCTGTGGGCCGCGCGCCAACATATCGGCGAGGTGCTGCGCAAAGCCTTCAAGCGCGATCCGACGATTGACGATAGCAGCGAGATGCTCTCGTACCGCACGGCCGTGCTAGGTTTTATCTTCGGGTCGATCTTCGCCGTGTGGTGGCTGGCGCAAGCCGGCCTGCAGTTCGGCATTGCACTTTTTTATTTTTTGCTCTGCTTGGCCACTTTTATCGGTTTGGCGCGTATTGTCTCCCAAGCCGGCCTCGCCTACGGTGTGTCGCCAGTGGCCCCGCCGGTATTTATGGTCACAGCGCTCGGGCCGACCGCGCTCGGAGCGAGCGGGCTGACGGCGCTCGGCATGAACTTCCCCTGGACCGCCGATTTGCGCACCTTCGTCATGGCCTCAGCGGCGACCGGCCTCAAGATTGCCGAGGTTATGCGTTTGGAGACCCGGCGGCTGTTTTGGGCGATCGCCGCGACCATAGTGGTCACGCTGATTTCCGCGGTGTGGGCGGTTACCACGTTGGCGTATAAATACGGTGGCATCAATCTCGGGGGTTGGGGTTTCGGCGGCTTGACCCAACTGACGGGGAACTGGAT
>VXZF01000715.1 GCA_009845645.1 Gemmatimonadota bacterium
AGGATGTAACCGCTGTTGCAGTACGAGAATCCTTCCCCCGGTGCAAACTTCATCTCCCGTTGTGGAAACACCGGCAGATAGTCCTTCGGACCTCTCAGCTCGTACCAAGGGATATCGACGGTGAAATTGTCGAAATCCTCGATGAGCTCTTCGTCATAATAGTCGGGAATCCCAGAGGTGTGGGTAAGCAGATGCTGGATGGTGATGGCCGCTGAGTAATCCGGCAGTTCCACTGAGACGCAGTCGCGCACTTGGGTAGTCAACGCCAGCCGACCCGCGTCGATGAGACGTCCCACGATCAATGCCGTCAGCAGCTTCGTTCCAGAAGCGATACCAAAGCGCGTCTCTGCGGTGTTGGCGATGGAGTTGGCGCGATCGGCAAACCCTACAGCTCTCTCGTACAGCGGCTGGCCACGTCGCCGGACACGGACGACGCCGGAGAAAGCGCTCTCCTCGACGAGCTTGTCTAGGAAATTCCACTGCATAGGCTTACGAGACTCTGCTCCCGGACTAGGTAGAGCTATTCCGGCTCCTCACCAATACTCGCTAGCTTGGCCTTTGCCTCTGCGTAGAGATCCGCGGGCAGTGGCCCCGCCAAGGCCGCAGCGACATTGGATTTCATGTGTTCGAGATTCGTCGTGCCGACAATCGTCGTGTGGCACGCTGGATGCGCGAGAGTGAAGCGCAGGGTAAACTCGTGGCGACTCATTTCGCCGATGAGTTCGTCGAGCCCGGACCGCTCCCATTTCGACTGGCGCTCCTCATTGGCCCGGTGCCCCAAGCTAATGCCGCCGCGAATGAGAATGCCGGCTCCGGCGTCGGCCGCTTCCTGAATTATCCTTTCGTGCTGGCGCTCAAGCGCGGAGTAGGGAATCTGAAACACATCAAACGCACCCGACTCCACGAACGCGGCCAAGTGCGGCAGCGTCGAAGACACGCCAATGAAACGGGTCTTTCCCGCCTGTCGAATATCCTCAAGCACTTCGATCAGCCCTCCCAGTTCAACATCCTCCACGGTGGGATTGTGCATCTGTAGTAGATCCACGCAGTCGGTCTTCAGGCGGCGCAGGCTCTGGTCGATGTTAGTGCGCAGGCGCTCGGCCGTCCACAGGTGGCTTGGGTCCAGTCTGTTGCCCTCCTCGTCAATGTTACAGCCACACTTGGTAGCTAGGAAAAACTCGTCGCGGCGATGGCTCAGATACTTGCCGACCCGACCCTCGCTCGCGCCATAATCCGGGGCCGTGTCAACTAAGTTGATCCCCGCATCGAGAGCCGCATTCAATACGCGGCCAGCCTGATCGTCGTACTCCGCCTCATCCGGCAAGCCGCGCTCAGCCGCTCCAAAGCCGAGTTGCGTGACCTCGAGGCCCGTGCGACCCAAGGTGCGTTTAGTCAAATTGTCCATGGTTCCTCCTCAATTAGGTGTTGCAGATCTCTGATTGGAGACAGGTCAAGAATAATCTAAATTATATGTTACAACTATGTACGGATACGATTGCGAATACTGCGACGGAACGGTTAAACCACGTCTTGTCGCGCATGAGGCTTTCAAGCACAAAGATAGGTTTGTGATTCTGGAAGATGTCGCAATAGGCGTCTGCGATTCGTGCGGCAATCGGTATTATTCCGCCGATATCCTTCATGTAGTGCATGAAATAGCCACGGGCATTGAGCCTCGCTAAAGGAAGGCTTGCATGGCACAGGCACCCAAACGCCCGAACCTCGTCTTTGTGCTCCCGGATCGGCAACGCCGCGACACGCTGGCCTGCTACGGCAACGACTGGATCCAAGTCCCGCGCCTGAACCGGCTGGCCGAAGAGAGCCTCGTCTTTGACAACTGCTACGTCACCCAAGCGGTCTGCTGTCCGTCTCGCGCCTCCATCATGTGCGGGCTATACCCAGTCGACGCCGGTATGCCAGTGAACCTGCACATCCTACCCGACGACGTGCCGACCATCGCCGAGATGCTCACCGACGACTACCACACCGGGTACATCGGCAAGTGGCACCTCGGCAATGAGATCCAAAGGCAGCACGGCTTTGACGAGTGGATCGCCTGCTTCGATAGCTGGTGGCGCCAGTACACCAGCGACGGGCTCGAGCAACAGTTGTCTCCCTACCACCACTGGCTCGTCGACAAGGGCTTCGCGCCCGACGCCAGGCACCCCGCGGGCGGGATGTTCTCCGACGACTTCCGCGCCGAGTTGCCCGCGCAGTATCACATGGCCACCTGGCTCGGTCAGCAGGCGGTGGGGTTCATCGAGCGCAACGCCGAGCGGCCCTTTGTCCTCTACGTCAGCTCCAAGGAGCCGCACCCGCCCTTTACCAGTCCCTACAACGACCTCTACGACCCCGAGACCATGCCGGTCGACGAGACCTTCCGCACCTACCCGGAGGGACACTCGCTGTTCAATCGGATCCGGGCGGAGTTCTGGATGCAGGCCGTGCACAACGGCGGCTTTGATCTGACCACTGATGCGGGATGCCGGCGCATGCTGGCCAACTACTACGGCTGCGTGTCGCTGGTCGACGGCATGGTGGGCAGCATCCTGGACGCCATCGACGAGATGGGACTGCGGGACAACACGATCGTCGTGTTCACCAGCGACCACGGCGAGATGGTCGGCACCCACGGTCACGTGGAGATGCGCTCTCCTTACGAGGAAGCGTCCCGGGTGCCCTTGCTGGTGCGGGCACCGTGGCTGCACGAGGGCCAGCGCCGCATCGCCGGCAACTTCAGCCAGATCGACTTCGTGCCCACGCTGCTCGAGCTGATGGGGCAGAAAGTGCCCGACTGCCTGACCGGGGTCAGTCGCGCGGCCGTGCTCAGGGGTGAGGCCGATCTGAGCGACAACGACGTGTTCATCCAGCACAACGGCGTCGGCGACCGCGACCTGACGTCGGCCTCCGAGTCGCACACCATGCCGGCCGAACGAGTGCGCCAACTCAACCTGCTCAAGACCGCGCCGTGGCGCAGCGTCGTTACCGCGGACCGCTGGAAGCTGACCCTGTGTGCCGCGGATCAGGGAGAGCTGTTCGATCTGAACAAGGACCCGGCGGAGATCACCAACCTCTTCGACCGGCCCGAGCACCGCGACCGCGTGCGCTGGATGGCGGCGCGCTTGCGGCTGTGGCAGCAGGAGGTCGGAGACACAGCGCCGCTGCCGGGGGTGTAGTCGGGTGAGCCTAGCACCTACTTCCCTTCGCCGAGCACTTCTATCACACTCTCCACGGCCTCGACCCGCGCGTCCTGAACCGAATCCTCGCTATACCAAGCCGTATGGCTCGTCAGCAGGATATTCGCCGCCGTCCGCAGCGGGGAGTCGCCAGGAAGGATCTCCGGTTCGAAAACGTCCAGACCGGCACCGCCGAGCCGTCCCTCGTTCAGGGCCGCGGCCAACGCCTCGGCGTCGACCAAGGCGCCGCGCGCCGCGTTGACCAACAGGGCGGATTTCTTCATCATCGCCAGGGTCTCGGCGTTGATGATACAGCGCGTCTGGGGCGTCAGCGGCAGGTGCAGCGAAACCAGATCCGCCATTCGCAGCAGTTCTTCCCGCCCGATCCGCATAGCCCAGTCGATCCCATCGGCCTCCACTTCGTCGAAATAGACCACGTCCCGCACCAAGGGCCGCATCAGTTCGCCCAACTTGCGGCCGATGCGGCCGAATCCCAGCACGCCCAGCCTCAGCCTGCTCAACCGCCGGATGGGAGCCGGCGGTTTCAGCGACCACTCCCCGCAGAGCAGCCGCTCCTGAGTCGATCCAAGCTGGCGGTGCAGGGCCAGCAACATGCCCATGGCGTGGACCGCCACTTCTTCGACGCAGTACTGCGGCGTATTGCGGACGCTCATGCCGCGTTCGGCGGCCGCTTCCAGGTCGACGTTGTCGAGACCCGTACCATATCGCTGCAGCAGTTTACAACTGCCCGGGAGCAGGCCGATGATCTCCGCATCTATGGGGGCGATGCAGAACATCAGCGCGTCGATGCGGGGTGCCGAGGCGATCGCCTGCTTCAGTTTGCACCGCTTTTCATCCACTGAATCGGTGACCGCGATTCCCGCAGAGGAGAGCGCAATCCCCACCTGCCCGAGCCGTTCCCTTTCCGGATCGAGGTCTTCGGACACCCAGTCGCACACCAGCACGTGCTTTTCCATTGGCATTGTCTCACTCATCTCCGTTCTCCCACCTTTCTCAGTTGTGGTATTGGCACCTCACCTAGAGGATGGGTGCCGCGCCTCAGGTCTTCCCATCAGCAAGCTGCCGTCGACGCGAGATGCTATCTCGTCATCTCGGTTAAACAGCCAGCACGTCCGCAGGGACAGGCAGCCACAGCCTATGCAGCCGGTCAGGTTCTCTTTCAACTTCTCCAGCACCTCGATCCGCTCTGCGAGCTGATCCCTCCAACTCAGCGACAGGCTGGCCCAGTCCGCTTTGTTCGGCGTGCGCCCGTCGGGAAGCGCATCCAGCGCTGAGCGGATTTCCCGCAGAGATACGCCGATCGCCTGGGCTGCCCGAATGACGGCGACGCGACGCAATACGGCCCGTCGATACCGTCGCTGGTTGCCACTGGTCCGCTCGGATGAGATCAGTCCCTGCTCCTCATAGAAGCGCAGCGCAGAGGTCGCAACTCCACTTCGCGCCGCTACCTCACCGATGGTCAGAAAGTGTGAAAGTTCCGTCATAAGATTCTCCTTGACTTCAAGTATACTTGAAGTTGTAAGTTCAGTCCAGAGCTCATCGAGGAGCCTCTATTTCATCGGCTTTCGCGACCGGGAATGACCTGCGAGACGAATGCCAAGCGAAAGGAAAAGTCATGGAAAACTCAGCGACAAAACTGCTGGACGCGGGATCTCTCGATGAGATCAAGCTCAAGGGGAGGACTGTGGTCTCGAGCGGACCTGTGCCGATTGTCGTCTTCTACTCGGAGGGCGACCTACACGCCGTGGACAACCGCTGCCCACACATGGGGTTCCCCTTGCATCGCGGAACCGTCGAGGACGGCATTCTGACCTGTCACTGGCATCACGCCCGATTCGATCTCAAGAGCGGTTGCACTTTTGATCTGTTTGCCGACGACGCGACGGTTTACCCGGTCGAAGTCGTGGACGGTCGAGTGTACGTCGATGTGTCCGCAACCCCGCGCGACCCGGTCGAGCGCGGACTGCGCCGACTCGAAGAGGGTATGGACCAGAACATCAGGCTGGTGGTCGCCAAAGCCGTCGTCGCGCTCATACGCGCCGGGGCGAATCCGAACGACATCGTGCGGGTAAGCGGCCTGTACGGAGTGCGCCGGCGGCGTTCGGGTTGGTCAAACGGCATGACGATCCTCTCGGCGATGGCCAACGTCAGCGACCACCTCGAAGGCGACGAGCGCATCGCGCCGTTGTACCAAGGGGTCTTACACGTGGCGTCGAACACCAGTGGTCAGCCGCCGCGCATCCCGTTGCGGCCTCTCGAGAGCAAGGATATCCCGCACGCCGCGCTGAGACGGTGGTTCCGCTACCTGATTGAAGTGCGCAATGCCGACGGAGCCGAACGCACCTTGCTGGCAGCCATCGAGCCCCCTTCGAGCCAGGCCGACCTGGCCGAAATGATGGTGACGGCGGCGACCGACCACTTCTACCTCGACGGTGGCCACGTCATCGACTTCATCAACAAGGCATTCGAGCTGCTCGACCGCATTGGCTGGGAGCACGCGGCAGACGTCTTGCCCTCCCTGATTCGCCAGTTGAGCGGGGCGCAGCGCAGCGAAGAGCAGAATAGCTGGCGCTCTCCCGTTGACCTCGTGACGCTGCTGAGCGAGACCTTTGACTCGCTGAATCAGCTACTGGAAGAGGGCCGAGGAGGGGAGTGGAAACGAGACAGTGGATTCGCAGAAGAGCTTCTACGGGACGATCCTCATGCAATCGTAGCGGCGCTGAACGAAGCGCTGAGGCAGGGCGCGCGCCCAGTGCAGTTGGCGGAGGCAGTAGCGCAGGCAGCGGCGCTGCGCATCGCCAGGTTCCACGTGCGCAACGAGTTCTCCGACTGGATCTCGGTGCTGCACACCTTTTCGTACGCCAACGCACTGCATCAGATGCTGAAGAGAGCCGAGTCGACCGAGATGCTGCGCGGCGTTTACCACGGGGCGATGCGCGTCTACCTCGACCGTTTCCTCAATGTTCCGGCTGCCCGCTTACCTGCCCCCAGCGCGGCAGAGGCGGGCGATGGCCATATGGAGGAATACCTGCTGCTACTCAACCAGCAGCAGCAGGTCGATGAAGCTGGGCGACTCGTCAATAGTTTTCTGACATTGGGCGGTGAACCGGGACCTCTGTTCCGCACGCTGGCGGAATCCCTAGTGAGAGAGGACGCCGAGTTCCACAGCTTTCAGATGCTCGAGGCAGCCATCCGCCAGTATGGTGAGCGCACAGACGTCGGCGAGCAACGGATTCTAATGGTGGCTGCAGCCCGTTTTCTGGCGGCCAAGGCACCAACTCAGCGCGAGCTGCTCCAAACGCTCCAGATCGCCCAGCGGCTGCACCGAGGGGAGGCTATCTACGAGGAGGATTGATTCAACTCGCACAGGCCCAGATCGATGACGCCGGTGGTTCTCAGGCTGGATCCCGCTCCCGCACCATCTCGTGCCCTTCAAACAAATCCCGCGCCACCGTCCCCTGCGCTTGGCGCGGCGGCTCGGCCCCCAGCATCTGGCAGAAGGTGGGCACTACATCGGCGGCGTGGATGTACCCCAGTCTGTCCACCGGCCGCTCGTAACCCCGCTTTACGCCCGGCCCGGCCAGCAACCACGACCCAAAGCTGGACGATTCCTCACTTTGGGTCGGCAGAAAGCCCCCGTGGTGCGCCCCGAACACATTGGGCGCACCAACGCAGCCTCCGCCGGCAATGCCGCGCCACTGGCCGTAGTACCCGCTCACATACCCGTGGTCCCAAGCAAAAACCACATCGCCGCACTGGTCTCCCCACTGCCCAAGGATGTACGCATCCCGCCGAGGCAGGGCTATGGCCACTGGATTGCGTCCCACTTCCTCGTCAACCCACGTGCGCAGGGCCAGCAGCAACTCGGCCTCAATGCGGTCGAATTCCGGTCCGGGGTCGGCATTGATGAAAATGTCGAATCCCTTGTCGTCCTTCATATAGGCCCGAGTGCGCTCCCAGTCGATGTCCTCCTCGCGCACCTGATCGCGCACCAGCGTCTCTTCCCCGCCGTCCTTGAGCGCCAGAAAGCCCTGTTCGTGCAAAAACTGCCGAATATTGGCCACCCGCACATCGGGCGAACACCCGTGGTCGGACACCACGCCCACGTACGTATGCTCATCCGCGTCCTCCCACAGCCGGCCCAAAATGCGGTCCCCCACCTGATAGGCCCGCCGAAAGTAGTCCACGTACTGTTCGGCGCGCTCGGCTACATACCCTGGACAAACGGGGTCCACATCCCCGAGGTGGATGTGATTGAGATAATCGTATAGATGCCAGTGGCAGATAAAAAAGGAACAGCCCCGCTCGCGCAGCATGTAGCGGGCGACCTCGGCAAACCACATCCCTTGGTACTCGCACTCTTCCAAGGCCGTGTCAAAATCGGCCATTCCCGAAGTATAGGGCAACATGGAGG
>VXZF01000692.1 GCA_009845645.1 Gemmatimonadota bacterium
TGATATCGACAAGGGCAGCAGGCGCAACAGGGCGGTGCGTCCGGCCAAGGATTGGGCAACGGCTTCTTGCAGACGCAACTGGTGACTGCCGGTGAGGATGTATTGCCCGCGTTGACGGCTGCTGTCAGCGAGGACCTGGATGGTTGAGAGCAGCTCGGGCACGCGTTGGATTTCGTCGATAATAACGGGTGGCGGAAATTGCGAGAAGAAAGCATGGGGATCGCTTATCGCCAGCCTGCGTACATCAGGTGCTTCTAGGTTCGCATAAGCGTGGTTGGGAAACTGCATACGCGCCAACGTGGTTTTTCCCGCTTGCCGTGGGCCGATGATTGTCACCACGGGAAATTCGGTTGCCGTCGCCGCCAATTCTCTAGCGATTTGTCGTAAAATCACGGTTCTAATCTCTATTCGCGTGGATGTCACTCAAGGACAAGATAAGAAAGTTGGTACAGATTTCAAATCGAACTTTAAATTTGTACCAATTTTCAGGCATGCCCTTGATATCATATGTTATCGAAAAGGAGGTTGATGATGGCATTGAACGTAGAAGACAGGATTGCGGCACTTGATCCTGCTCGGCGACGCAAGGTCGAGGATCGGGCGGCAGAACTCGTTGCCGAGGAGATGACTCTACGCGAACTGCACAAGGCCCGACAATTCACCAAGCGCGGCGCGCCAGCTCTGAAACGACTAAAATAATGGAATCTTGTAAAACACCTATTATTAAGGCGCTAACCGTCGATGTCTTTGGCACGGTTACCGACTGGTACTCTACCATTGTGCGAGAGGGCAAGCGATTGGGCTGCGACAAGTGGATTACTGTGGACTGGGCGCGTTTTGCCACGGCTTGGCGCGGCGGCTATGAACCTGCTATGAGTCGCGTGCGGCGCGGCGAATTGCCTTGGACGAAAATAGACGCGCTCCACCGCATGATTCTCGACGATATTCTGGAAGACTTTTCGATTCCCGAGTTGTCCGAGGACGAGCGAAGTTATTTCAATCGCGTTTGGCACAGACTGGATCCGTGGCCCGATGTGGTCGGCGGCATGTTGCGGCTGAAGTCCAAATACATTGTTGCCGCGCTTTCCAATGGCAACATGTCGCTACTGACCAACATGGCGAAGCACGCCGGTATTCCGTGGGACTGTATCTTGTCAGCAGAGCTTGCGCGGCATTACAAGCCAGACCGGGAAGTGTACGAGATGGCGGCACATCTTCTCGATTTGGAGCCGCCTTCAATCCTGATGGTCGCGGCGCATCGCCACGACTTAGAGGGCGCTAGAGCCGTTGGCTTCAGAACGGCCTTCATTCCACGTCCACTTGAATGGGGACCGGAAGGCCAAGCAGACACAGCGCAAGACGGAGATTTTGACATAATTGCGCAAGATTTCCACGACCTTGCAGCGCAGCTTGGAGTCTAATTGCTGTGAGGAGCGAATCTTCGGAGAACAATATGGTGTTTCAAGCACTTGATATTTTATGGATGGACACTTGAGTGATGGCGGTTAATAGAGACAAACCGGACAGGTGGAAAGCAGATATCGAACAGTCGGTAGACATGTACAACAACTGGTTTACTCGGTTTGCGCCGGAAGCCTATCGGACAACCCGATTCCAGACTACCATAGACGTTAGAGCGACCCTGGAGGCTACGGAAAACCTGACAGATATTGATGTGGAGTTGCTAAGGGCCAATCCCAGCATCTTGCCTACCCTACGGATGGCGACCTGCCCGCCCCTCGCCGTGGACCGGCTTATCGGACTCGCTGGAGTGCCGGCGAATCTAGTCAAGGTCATGGAAAAGGACGGGAAGCTACCGCCTCGGATGTCCCGTCAAGAGGTGGACAGCGCCCTTGGCAAGGTGGCAGCAATAATCCAAAAGATGGCTGACAAGGACATTCTCGTCTGGCTGGAGTGGGGAGACGCTCCTTCGGAGCAGGAACGACACCGGGCAGCGACAATCTTGGCCGACCGCTTGTGCGGGGCCGTTGCAAACCCCATCATTCGGAATGCCCAAGAAAAGCGGCAGCTTGACGCCATAGGGGCTTGGCTAGAGGACCGCGGATACGCCAATCTTCCAGCAGGAGGGCAGAGAAGCTACGACAACATGGAGCCGGGGACGTTCTCTTTTCGGATGAACGTACCGGCTAAGCAGGAGGGGACCGGTCGGCAGGTCAACATACCGGTGGATGCAGTCATCATGCCAAAGACGGCACGATTAGGAGACCTGCCTTTGCTTGTCGAGGCCAAATCAGCGGGCGACTTCACCAACGTGAACAAGCGCCGCAAAGAGGAGGCTGCCAAGATGAGCCAACTGCGCCAGTCTTGTGGAGAGGACGTGAGATACGTCCTGTTCCTGTGCGGATACTTCGACAGCGGTTACCTAGGCTACGAGGCGGCGGAAGGCATCGACTGGGTATGGGAGCATCGGATCGGAGACCTTGAGGAGTTTGGCCTGTAGATGACGAAATCCATGGCAAAGCGGGAAGAACGTCGGCTCGCGGTCCAAGCTGAACTGGATGAGGCCAAGGATCAGGCCGAACGCAACAGGATGGGTCAGTTTGCAACTCCGACGGAACTTGCCGTACAGATCTTTGAGTATGCGAAAGAGCAACTGAATGAAGCTGAGGCGGTGCGATTTATCGACCCAGCCATCGGGATCGGCTCGTTCTACTCGGCACTGCTCAAGGTCTTCCCGGCAGGCCGCCTGACACGCGCCGTCGGCTACGAAATCGACCCTCATTACGGCGAACCTGCGGCGAAACTATGGAAGGGTACGATGCTGGATGTCCGCCTAGAGGACTTTACACAGGCCGCACCCCCATCAGATAAAGAGAAGTTCAACCTGTTGATCTGCAACCCGCCCTATGTGCGACATCACCACATTGCCAGCAAGGAGAAACGACGCCTGAAGGCCCTCACACGGGAGGCTTGCGGCATCAAGGTGAATGGGCTTGCCGGTCTGTACTGTTACTTCCTCGGATTGTCTCACCAGTGGATGGCGGAAGGCGGACTGGCGGGTTGGCTGATACCGAGCGAATTCATGGACGTCAACTACGGCGCATCGGTGAAGCACTATCTGCTCGACAAGGTTACGTTGCTGCACATCCACCGCTTCGACCCAAAAGAAGTGCAATTCGGGGACGCGCTAGTGTCCTCTGCGGTAGTTTGGTTCAGCAAGAAAGAGCCACCCGCCGATCACAAAGTGCGTATGACCTATGGCGGTTCACTACTGCGGCCGAGTCTGGAACGACTGGTTCCGGTCGATACGCTCCGACGCGACCCAAAATGGACACTGTATCCGATGAAAGAGAGCCACTCGGAGTCGCACGCGCCGGTGCTTGCGGATTTCTTCACGATCAAGCGCGGGCTGGCGACGGGCGGCAACAGGTACTTCATCCTGTCGCCGGAGGAGATCGAAAAGCGTGGGCTTCCTGCCGAGGTGTTCCGACCTATACTCCCAAGCCCACGTTACGTGCCAGACAACGAAATCCTGGCGGACCGCGCTGGCAACCCTGTATTGGAGCGTCAGTTGTTCCTCCTAGACTGTCGGTTGCCAGAAGAGAAGATCAAGGAGCGGCATCCGACGTTGGGGGCCTACCTTGAAGAAGGTAAGGCGCAGGGCATAGCCGAACGCTATATATGTCGGCATCGGTCGCCTTGGTATGCGCAAGAGCGCCGCCTGGCTGCGCCGTTCCTTTGCACCTACCTCGGTCGCAGCGACAAGAAGAACGGGCGTCCATTTCGATTCATACTGAACCACTCCAATGCGACCGCCCCCAATGTCTATCTGATGCTGTATCCGAGGGGAGCCCTTGACAAGGCGCTTGCAGAATCTCCCCAGTTGAAGCGGCAAGTGTGGGACTTCCTGAATGGCATAAGCCCCAAGGAGATGCTGAATGAGGGGAGAGTTTATGGGGGAGGGTTACACAAGCTGGAGCCGAAAGAGTTGGGAAGGGTCCCGGCAACTGCGCTTGCAGACCTACTGCCGGAAATCGAGTGGCAGGACGAGCCGAAGCAACTGGAATTATTTGCTTGATAAAGAATGGAATCCTGGAAAACCTCTATTAAGGCGCTGACTGTCGATGTCTTTGGCACGGGCACCGATTGGTACTCTACCATTGTACGAGAGGGTGAGTGTTTAGGCTGCGACAAGCCGATTACCGTGGACTGTATCTTGTCGGCAGAGCGTGCGCGGTATTACAAGCCGGATAGGGAAGTTTACGAGACTGCGGCGCATCTTCTCGATTTGGAGCCGCCTTCAATCCTGATGGTCGCGGCGCATCGCCACGACCTAGAGGGGGCTAGAGCCGTTGGCTTCAGAACGACCTTCATCCCACGTCCACTTGAATGGGGATCGGGAGGCCAGACAGACACCGCGCAAGACGGAGACTTTGACATAATTGCGCAAGATTTTCACGACCTTGCCGCGCAGCTTAGAAGCTAATTGCCGTGAGAAACGAATATAACCTAACATGATGGCATTTTCTCCATGCAGGACCTAATTCAAAGCCTCTCATCGTGTGTGCAGCACAGCGTATTTGTTTCCTCTCGCCTAGGAGAGATAGGACCGAATGATCTGAGAAGATACTACCTAAGAAGAAGGTGGAACGATAATGCATGGATGCTCCTGGAATCTTCAAAGCTTCAAATCCGTGATGAGCACATTGCAGACTTTGTTCATAAACTCAAATTGGTCTTGGCTGACTACCAGCAGCCTGGAACAGGACGCGTGGGGAATGGTTTGTTTCTGCTGATGGGCGGCCCTAGTACTTGGGCGTACCCAACAGTAGTGGAGTACGCTAAAATCCTGATAACGGGTGCTGCTAAACTAGGTGCACAACGTGTAGTACAACTGCTTTGCGAATGGATAAGTGGAGAGCCGCTACGTTACCGACACTACGCATTGCTACAAGGTGTAAATATCGACAAGCCGATAGAGTTACCAGAGGGAATCCATCTTTCTAAACTGCCCACATCGTCTTCGGACCTTCCAGCGACCTTGCCGTATTATAACCCGACGACAACGGTAACCGACTACCTTGGTGGTGTCGTGCTGTCCGTAGATTATGAAATGGATCACGCCCTTTATGCGCCGAAAGAAGGGGAGGGACAGACTCTCGATACGGAGTGCAGAGGCTCGGTTACAGCGGCGGCGGGCAAAATTCCCGGTTTGTCCTTTGACAGCTTTTGCGAATCGATGTCGCTAGCCTGTAATGGGTATGTTGACTGGCAGGTAATATGGACGGACTATGGAGAATTGGGAGCGTTTTACCACTGTCACTCCGGAGTGAACTATAAAGATCGTTCCGGTACTTACAAGACTGTAGGCTGTTCACAGGAGCGTTTGAACAAAGCACGAGAAATCCACCTTATGCTCCACGCAAATAAAGAAAGGAAGAAAAGTCTGGATTTGGCGATACATCGTTGGATAAGGTCAAAACGGTCCGGGTCCGACTCGGACAAGCTCATTGAACTGCGAATCGCGCTGGAAGCGCTGTACGAAATTGGTGGACTTAACGAAAAGGGCTTTCGTATCTCTACTTATGCCGCATGGCATTTAGGCGATGATTTTGAGGCCCGTCGCACCTGCAGCGAAACGCTTCGTAAGGTGTATGATGACTCCTCAAGGGCTGTGCATGCAGGGAAACTTAAACACACGGCGAAGGATGAAGAATTGGTTTCACGAGGACAAGACTTCTGCCGTATGGGAATACTGAAGAGCCTTGAAGAAGCCGAAAAACCGAACTGGAACGAACTAATACTGGGTATGCGCTCGTAATCAGTTGGGTAAGCCCAAGCCCTACCTTAGCCCGCTCCAAAGGAACCCCATGCCCTCCCCCACCGGCATCGACCGCAACCTAACCCACTACGCCGACCCCGGCTTTAGCCGCTACATACGCCGCGCCTTTCTCGCGTCGGCTGGCTACGACGAGGCGGATTTAGAGCGGCCCGTCGTCGGTATCGCCGATACCTCGTCCGACTACACCACCTGCCATCGCGCCATGCCCCAGCTCGTAGAAGCCGTCAAACGCGGCGTGCTAGAAGCGGGCGGCCTACCCCTCGTCTTTCCAACCCTTTCCCTCGGCGAAATCCTCCTCTCCCCCACCGCCATGCTCTACCGCAACCTCATGGCCATGGCGACCGAAGAAATGATCGCCGCCCAGCCCATGGACGCGGTCGTGCTGCTCGGCGGCTGCGACAAAACCCTGCCAGCCCAACTCATGGCCTCGGCTTCCGCGTCCGTGCCCGCCATCCACCTCGTCGCCGGGCCGATGCTGGCCGGAGACTGGCGCGGCGAGCGCTTGGGTGCCTGCACGGATTGCCGCCGCTACTGGGCACAGCACCGAGCCGGTGCGCTCGACGCCGAAGAAATCGCCGCTGTCGAGCAGAGCCTGTGCCCAACCGCCGGAACCTGCATGGTCATGGGCACAGCCTCAACCATGGCCTGCGTGACCGAGGCCCTCGGGCTAATGCTGCCGGGCGCAGCCACTCCGCCCGCAGTCTCAGGCCAGCGTTCGCGGCTCGGAGTCGCCACAGGCCGCCGGGCCGTAGCCTTAGCCACTGAAGGACGCTCAGCGCGAGACATACTAACGCCAGCGGCCTTTGCCAACGCACTCAAGGTGCTGGCCGCGCTAAGCGGCTCGACGAATGCGGTCGTGCATCTGCTCGCCATTGCGCGTCGGGCCGGCGTGGACTTGTCATTAGACGACTTCCACACAGCAGCCCAACAAGTGCCGCTGCTAGTCGATTGTAAGCCAGCGGGCACCGGGTACATGGAGGATTTCGACAAGGCCGGCGGCGTGCCCGTCCTGCTCAAAGCCCTAGAGCCAATGCTCGACCTCGATGCAGTAGGCGTCAGCGGCCAAACCCTCGGCGCACTCTTGCAGGATGTGGCCGCACCCGGCGCGTGGCAAACCGCGATTCGCACCTTGGACACGCCGCTCGGGCCAGCGTCGTCCCTCGTAGTGCTAAAAGGCTCGCTCGCGCCAGACGGAGCCGTCTTGAAAAAGGCCACCTCATCCCCGCACTTGCACAAGCACCGAGGACCAGCCATCGTGTTCGAGGGGCCAGACGATGCCGCGCGCGTTGACGACCCCGCCTTGGGCATCACGCCGGAACACGTGCTAGTGCTGCGCGGAGCCGGGCCAATGGCTCTCGGCATGCCCGAAGCCGGGTCCATGCCCTTGCCCAAGCACCTCGCCGCGCAAGGCGTCGAAGACATGGTGCGCATCTCCGATGGGCGGATGAGCGGCACGGCGTATGGAACGGTCGCTTTGCACGTAGCGCCGGAAGCAGCCGTCGGTGGGCCGTTGGCACTTGTCCGCGACGGCGACCTGATCGAGTTGGACGTAGAAGCCGGGAGCTTAGATTTGTTAGTCCCCGAGGAAACCCTCGCCCGCCGACGGGCCGAATGGAGCGCGCCCTCTGTGCCAGCACGTGGGTGGCGGCGGCTGTACGCCGAGCGCGTATTGCAGGCGAACTTGGGGGCGGATTTAGATTTCTGCTAAACAACACGAGGAGGAATACATGCTTAGCGCATTGCTCGCCGAGCGCGAGCGGCAAGGTAAACCCATCCG
>VXZF01000057.1 GCA_009845645.1 Gemmatimonadota bacterium
ACGACGTGCTCTACATCTTCTGGCGCACGCACGACCCCACCACGCTCAACCGCCAAGGCACAGACCGCGGCACCCAATACCGCTCGGTGATTTTCTACCACAGCCCTGAGCAGCAAGCGGCGGCTGTCGCCTCCAAAGCCACTGCGGACGCGAGCGACCTGTGGGCCGATCCGATTGTGACCGAGATCGCGCCCGCCACCGCCTTTTGGCCGGCCGAGGATTACCACCAAAACTTCTACCGGCTCAATCCCAACCAGCCCTACTGCGCGATAGTCATCGATCCCAAGATGCGCAAGTTCCGCCAGGAGTTTGCCGACCGTCTTCAGCCGACGGCCTAGGCGTCGTGTCCACTGCCATTAGTCGGCTGCACGCCGCGGATTTTGAAGAGGCTCTCGACGTCCTCAACCTCGCCTTTGGCAAAGCGCCGCCCCGGGATTTTGAGGCCATTTTGCCGGCCCTGTACCGGTGCGGGGAAGAGGAGATGAGTTGGAACTTTGGCTTGCGCGAAAACGGCCGCATCCGCGCCATCGTCGGGCTGTTTCCCCTTGCGTACCGATGGGGAGGTGAGATCCTGCGCGTGGCGGGCATCGGCGGCGTCTCCTGCCATCCGCACGCTCGCGGCCGCGGCTACATGCAGCAGCTCATGGCCCATTGCGTCCAAACCGCACCCGCCGAGGGTTTTCACTTGTCTTGGCTGGGAGGTCAACGCCAGCGCTACGGCTATTTTGGCTACGAGAAGTGCGGCGTGTACTACCGGCTGACGCTGAGCCAAACCAATGTGCGCCACGCCTTCGGGGACGCTGATTTCGGGATCGACTTTCTCCCGCTTGAGTGCGAGGATCGCACGCACCTGCAAGGCGTGATTGGCCTGCACGACGCCCAGCCGTTTCGCGGGGTGCGCGCTCCGCACCGCTTCTACAACCTGCTCCTGAGCTGGGGGCACCGGCCCTATGTGGCTCGCTCGCGCGATGGCCGCATGATCGGCTACCTCGTGGCCCAAGCTGACCGGACGGGCGTCACCGAATTGTTAGCTGTCAATGAGGGTGAGCCGGAATTGGAGATAGCCGCTGCTTGGGTACAGCGCCACGGGAATACCTGCTTCGAGTTGCCGCCTTGGAGCCGTCTCCTGCCCAAGCTGGCCCAGCTCAGTGAAGGTGTGAGCGCATCGAGTTCGGGCAATTGGCAGATTTTCGATTGGGCGGCGACACTCGACGCCTTGCTCAAGACGCGCGCCGCGCTGGTGCCCCTGATGAACGGCGCGGTCGTCGTGGAGATTGCGGGCTACGGTCGGGTTGCGCTGGAGGTGCGGGGCGACGAATCGCAGTGCGTTCGCACCGAGGCTACTCCCACCCTACAAATGGACACTTTTACGGCCATGCGCCTGCTCTGCGGCCCTCTGTCGCCTTCGCTCGTATCGCCCCTGCCTGCTGCGGCAGCCCCCCTCGAACAGTGGTGTCCGCTGCCGCTTTTTTGGGGTCGCCAAGACGGAGTCTAAGAAGCCAATACCCGTTCGGTGAACAGCGCTAGGAAGCGCGCCTGATCCACTTCTACTGCACAAGTTACGGGCCGCCCCAGCCGCTCTTGGTCGCTCGCCAAGGCGCGTTGATCAACTACCACCTGACCGACGGTCAACTCGCCGGAAGTTTCCACATCCACCCACAGTTGCTGCGTGCGAAAGAGCTGCGGCCACAGGGTCGCGCCCAAGGCCACGGGATCGTGCACGTGCATGCCGGCAAATCCGTAGTGCGCGGACTCAAAGGCGATCACCGGCTCACACGCTGCACGGCAAAACTCCGCGCGCGTTCCCTTGCAAGCTTGCAAGGCGGCCTGTTCTAGCCAGATCTGCTCAGTGACATCCAAACCCACCAGCACCATCTCGGCCTCGGACGCTAGGACTTGGCGCGCTGCGTGCGGGTCGGCGTAGAAATTGAACTCGGCCGTTGGCGTGATATTGCCCGGCACGCGCACGGCCCCACCCATGATCACCACTTGACGCGCCTGTTGCAGTACGCCCGGCACCCGCGCCTCGGCTCGCGCCAAGTTGGTCAACGGCCCGGTGGCGACGAGGGTCATCTCTCCGGGCCGCGTCTGCAAGGTGCTCAGCAGAAATTCCACCCCGTCGCCCGCTGGCGACCTGAGCGCCTCGGGCAACTGGGCCGCGCCTAGACCGCTCTCGCCGTGCACGTCGTCAGCGGCGACTGCGTCCCGCACCAAGGGACGCTCTGCGCCGGCGTACACTGGAACGTCGTCTCGCCCCGCCCACTGCAACAGGCGCAGTGTGTTGTCAGTGGTTCGATGCAGCGGCACATTGCCGGCTACGGTAGAGACGCCCACCAACTCGACCTCGGGCGAGGCCAAGGCCAAAAGCAGGGCGAGGGCATCGTCAACGCCCGTATCGACGTCCATAATCAGGGGAGTTGCAGGCACCGCCTAGCCTGCGACTTGGGCGCTGATGATCAAGTGCTCGACCCAGTCGTCCCCAGGGTTGGAAAGCTGGTGCTTGACCTTCGGCGGAATGTGCACTGCGTCGCCTTCGCGCACTTCGTAGATCTCCCCGTCGATCTTCATCTGCCCCTGGCCGCTGAGGAAGTAGTACACCTGCTCGGTGGCCTCGTGCTCGTGGTAATCGCCGTCCAGCCCCCCTTGCAGGCGATGCAGCGTTAGGCCGGAAAATCCCAAGAGTACTGCCTCGTTCTCATCTCGCCCCTCGGCGCTCTGGGCGCGAAAGATCGACCAGATCAGTTTGGATTCATGCCCGACGACGGGCGTGACGTTGCGCCAATTGCGAATGACCAAAATGTCCTCCTTTGATTTGAGCTAGTGAAATCCGTCGGCTTAACATATCAAACGGCAGGACGCGGGCAAAGCTCTCCCTGTTGTCGGCGCGCCGTTTGGTTAGATTTGTCCCCAAGTCTCATCCCCTCAACCGAGAGAGTAGATATTATGCCTACCGCCTCCATCGACATAGCTCCCCTGCCGCAAGCCACCTTTGGCAAGACCGGCGAACACGTTCCCTTGCTCGGCTTGGGCACGGCCGCTGGCGGCATGGGCTTAGCAGACGCGGACGCCGTTGCGCTTTTTGAACGGGCCATTGACCTCGGTGTTACCTACATCGACACAGCCCCCGGCTACCAGCGCGCCCAGAGCCAGCTTGCTCATATCGTCCCCCATCGCCGGAGCGAGCTGTTCTTGGTCAGCAAGGCCCACACGGCCCACTACCAAGAGGCACTCGATATCGTCGAAAAGAACTTGGACACCTTGGGGACTGATCACTTGGATCTGATGTACGTTCACTCGCTAGGGCACTTAGACGTGGAGCAAGTGCTGGCCAAAGACGGTGCTCTCGCCGGCTTGCGCGAAGCGCAGCGGCGCGGTTGGACTCGCTATATCGGCATCACCGCTCATCACGCGCCTTGGAAATCCGCCAAGGTCCTGCGCGAGGTCGAGATCGACGCCTGCATGTTCGCCTTCAGCTTTGTCGACTGCCACATCTACAACTTCGAAGAGGTGGTCCTACCCTTGGCCCGTGCTCAGAACGCTGGCGTCGCTGCTATGAAGGTGTACGGTGGGACCATCGATATGAATTACGACAAGCCCCGGCCTTCGGAGTTGGCCAACAGCGGCTTTGACGATCACGAGCGGGCGCTGCGCTACGCCTTGGGATTGCCGGGGGTAAGCCTAGCAGTTGTTGGAGTTTATAACGAAGAGGAACTGGTGCAGAATATCGAATGGGTGCGGCGCTACGCACCGTTGGATGCTGGCGAGCAGCAGGCACTCTTGGCCCTGGGGAGGGGTATAGCCCATCAATGGGGGCCGCACTACGGGCCGGTGGAGTGAGCAATACAAAACATTAACGGGGAATTTATGAAAATCACCAAGATCAAATCCTTTGTTGGATCGAGCGGCTATTTTTTCGTCAAGGTAGAAACCGATGCTGGCATCTACGGTCTCGGCGAAGGGGGATTGAGACGGCGCTCCCTCGCCTTAGCCGAAGTCATTCGCTCTTTTGAGCCGTTTCTCATTGGTGCAGATCCATTCCAAATTGAACATCTGTGGCAAGTGATGTTCCGCGGTGGCTTCTTTCCCGGCGGTGTCGTCCAATCTGCCGCAGTAAGTGCTGTAGATATCGCACTCTGGGACATCAAAGGGAAAGCACTCAATGTGCCTGTGTACGAGCTTTTGGGCGGACGCACGCGAGACAAGGTCGTCTGCTATCCGCACAACGGCGGCGGTACGATTGATGCCCTCGTCGAGAGTTGTCGTCAAACCCATGAGGCCGGTTGGAAATTCGTCCGCTGGGGCTTGGCCGATGGTGCAGACAAAGGGACTTTTGAACCCAGACGCGCTATCCAGCACGGCGTTGAACAGGTGGAGGCCGTGCGCAAGGCATTGGGCGATCAGGTCAACATATTAGTTGACGTGCATACCCGTCTCGATCCGGCGGATAGTCTCGATTTCTGCAATCAGGTTGCCCCCTACAATCCGTTTTTCATTGAAGATCCGCTGCGGAGTGAAAACCCAGCCAGTCTCCGGCGGCTCCGTCAACAGACTTCCGTTCCGCTTGCCGTCGGTGAACAATTTGATAGCAAGTGGACCTTCAGAGAAGTCATCGAGGAGGATCTGATGGATTACTGCCGCGTTGACTTGTGCATCGCCGGTGGATTGACAGAGGCGCGCAAAATTGCCGGGTGGTGCGAAACGCATTACATCCATCTGGCACCGCACAACCCGCTCGGGCCGGTTTCCACCGCAGCCTGTTTACATCTTTGTTTAGCATCCTCGCTCGTCGGTGTGCAGGAACTTCCGCGTGCGCCGATGTCTTCACTCACCGATGAGTTTCCGGTGCAGGTGCCGTTTGAATCTGGGTACCTCTTGCCTCCCGAAGGCCCGGGGCTTGGCATTGAATTCAACGAGGTGGCACTCGACACACTGTCAACACAGGACTACGGGCCACCCACCGGCTATCTGCGCGATGATGGGTCCTATACGAATTGGTAGGGATTTAAAGACACTCTAGCTCGCGTAGTGCTTCCGCCGCATAGTGCAGCGCTTCGCGTATATCTTCCGATTCGAGGTCGGGATAGGCCTGGAGGATCTCCTGCTGGCTCATGTCTTCGGCGATCATCCCTACAATGGTCGCCACCGGGATACGCATCCCCCGCATGCAGGGCGAGAAGTTTAAGATATGCCAAAATGATCGGATCCGGGCATGAGATGTTCGTTCGCTATTTTTGCATTTATTTCAACACCCAATCCCGGCTGCTCCGGCACCACAAACGCATTATCTTGGATGAGAGGTTCGTTTGAAATTGCGAGATCCCACCGCCATTCAACCTGATCGGCATGATACGGGAGTTCCATGACGATGAAATTCCGCACGGCGGCACAGACGTGTGCCGTTGCCGTCATACCAATTGGTGATGTGATGTTGTGTGCAGCAAACGGCAGATAATACAGATCCGCCAGATCCGCAATCTTCTTTGCTTCAAGCATTCCTCCTGTTCCAGATACATCAACATGGAGCATATCGCAGGCTTGTGTCTGGATCAGTTCTCTGAAACCATCTCTACGAAATAAGAACTCACCGGTACAAATCGGAATAGAAGTCGCAGTGCTGACCTTTGCCATCGCTTCGACATTATCGTTCGGCACTGGATCCTCCAAAAACATTAAATCGAATGGTTCTAAACGTTCCGAAAGCTTCATCGCTGAATGAACGCTAAGTAAACTATGGCAATCAAGGCTGATATCAATCTCACCACCGGCAGCTTCTCGTGCAGCAGCAACCAACGATGTCATTTTCTGTAACTCTGCAGTACTTAATTCTCGGTTGACTGCATCCTGCTTGAGTTCGTTTGCAGAGTTGTCAATATCGAATTTGATCGCTTGGTAGCCGTCTGCAACGCCTTCCCTTGCTCGCTGTGCCCAACCCTCTGGGGTATTTCCTTTTCCATGCCCTACATCGGCATAGAGTCGGATGCGATCTCGATACTTCCCACCTAATAACTGATAGACCGGCACCCCAAGGCTTTTTCCGAGCAGATCCCACAGCGCAGTTTCTATTCCCCCAATCGCCGATAAACCTATTGCGTATCGATTACTCGCTGCGGCAATCATGTGGTTGTAGAGCGGTTCTATATTTCTCGGATCCGCGCCAACGAGTATCTGCTTGAATTGCAGGATAATTTCGGCGATGCCCGCGCCAGGGTGTGCCTCACCTATCCCTGTCAATCCCTCGTCAGTTTCAATCTGAACGTAGTTCCACTGTTTGTAACCTTTTAAGGTCATCGCTTTCACATCGGCGATTTTCATGTCTGTTTCCTTTCGCAGATGAAATCGGTTGAAAAATCAATTGGTGTTGCGTCTGCTGAGCGTTTCCTGAGAATCATCGCCGCCCTGACCGATTCGGCCTCGATCCGGACCTATCTGGAGGGGGTAGGAGCTGTCATCCTGATCCTGCTCATACTCGGCCACTGGCTTCGTACTCGCCATCGATATAAACCCAGAACTCACAGGGCTGGGGTTCAGTGCTGTTGAGATTGGAAGCAAGGACCGCGCTACAAAAAGCAAACCAAGGGTGCGGCGTTTGGCGTGTCAATGGGCCACACTACGGGCTGGTGGAGTGAGCCCTTGCGCCCCTTTGCTGGTAGATCAAGCCAGCGACGATGAGCACAAGTCCCGCTAGGGTCGCCCAGCGAATCGACTCTCCCAGCACGAAGTGAATCAGCACTAGGGAGCAGAACGGGGAAATGAAGATTAGGTTGCCGACCTTGGAGGTGTTTTCCGCGTAGCGCAGCGCCCACTGCCACAGGACATACGTAATTCCCATCTCAAAGAGGCCGATGTAAGCCGCCCCCAACAAACCCGGCCAAGCAGGTGCCCGCCACTGTCCCATCAGCAGGACACAGCCGAGCGTCAACGGCAGTGACAAAGCGAAATTGAGAAAGAGCCGCACCACGGGATCGCGTCTGTCGCGGGTGTTGTAGATCCAATAGAAGGCCCATACTACTGTGCTGCCCAGCGCCAAGGCCACCCCGAGCGGATCGGAAAAGCGCAAGGTCCAGATTTCGCCGCGCGTGGAGATGACTAGCACGCCTGCGTAACAAATTAGGCCCGCGGCCAGATCGCGCCGACCGATTCGCTGTCTCAAGAGTGGGATGGAGAGCCAAGTCAGGGTGAGTGCCCAAGTGTAATTGAGCGCCTGCGCTTCTTGGGCGGGTAGGAGCTGGTAGGCTTTGAAGAGGATCAGATAGTAGAGTAGGGGATTTAACGCTCCGAGCACCAGCGAGCGAGCGTAGTCAGTCGGTCGGCTCCTGAGTACCTGTCCTACCTTTCCCTGCGCGACGAGTAGCACCCCCATGGCCAATGTCGAAGTGCCGCTAGCCCAAAACAGCAACTCGGCGTAGTCCATATAGCGCAGGGTAATTTTGAAGGCCGACGCCACGGTTGACCACAGCAACACCGAGGCCAATCCGCAGAGATAGGCCCTTTTCTGGTCGGCAACCACCACTGCACACCTCGCTAAAACGGCGTAACCTGCTTGGGGCCAATATC
>VXZF01000555.1 GCA_009845645.1 Gemmatimonadota bacterium
GTTCGTCGAGTTTGTCGAGGATCTGGCCGAGCGCGTCGTCGATAAAGCGCACCATACCAAAGTACGAGGCCATGACGCCGTAGAGGTCTTCGGGCGGGTCGCGGCGTACCCCCAGCATTTGGTAGAGCACTCGGTTGCGCTCGGGGGCGCGCTCATCGTCGAATTCGTCGTCGCGCCAAGGGGGCAGGTCAGTGACCGAGGGTGGAAACAGGTCCGCGTACTCGGCCGGGCATAGCCACGGCTCGTGCGGGTCGGGAAAGGAGACCCACAGGGCAAAGGGCTGGTCTTGGTGCTTTTCGATGAAGCGCGTCGTCTGCCCAGCGATCAGGCCGGTGGAGTGGTCTTCTAACGGCAGGTCGGAAGTGCCGTAGCTGAAGCGGGGGTTCTGGTGGGCGAGTTGGCGATGCGCAGCGGCGACTTTGCGGCGACCTTCTTCCGGTCGGAACCAGTCCATGCCCCGCGTTTGTGGCCCCTCGTTGCGCCCGCCGTGGGTAAAGGCATTCCACACGTCGAAGAGCGCCAAATCCTCCTCCCGCTGGAAGCAGTGGTTTTTGCCGATCAGGCCCGTGGCGTAGCCAGCCTCCTTCCAGAGTTGCCAGGCGTGCGTGGCACCGGCGGGCATCAAGGTCTGGTTGCGTCGTCCCCCGTGCGAGTGGGGAAACTGCGAGGTCCAAAATGAGATGCGCGCTGGCACGCAGAGCGGATGCGGGGTAATTGCGTTTTCAAAGAGCACTCCGTCGGCGGCTAGGCGTTCCATGGACGGGGTTTGGCAGAAGGTGTTGCCGTAGAGGTGGCTGGCCGTGGCGCGCTGTTGGTCGGTCATTATGACGAGGATGTTGGGGCGGTCAGGCATGGGGGTTCCTTTTATCCGTAAGATTATAGACGGCACAAATTTTTATTTTTAAGCAGTCTGTCGTGACTACTCTGGAAGCTCCCGCCCCCGCTCGTCGAGTAAACTTTACCTCGGGGATCGTCAATCAGGCTCTTGGTCTTGAAATCCTGCTGTAAGTTGCCATCGTTCGAGTACAACAACCGGGCACCGCTGACTTGAGCCAAGGCAATGACATGTGGATCATCGGACCTGATTGCACCCTCACTCTGGATCTGCTCTGTCCTTGCGTCAACGTCACTTTTATTCACGATTCTCATTTTTCCAGCAAGCTGGGCTTCCTGTCCCCAGCGTATGAATTCCGCCGAACCCTGTTCAAGTTCTTCAATCAACTTGCCGCCGACTATCAGCCGGCCACTTCCTTTGTTGAGCCAATCAAAGAACTTCTCTCCTGCCGGCGGTAGATTAGACCCAAATACCTCAGATACGACGTTGGCGTCAACAATTGCACACATTCTTCAGGTCCCTATAGACTGTCTCTTCCATAGAGATCTCGCCGTTTCTTCCAAGAAAAAGTTTCGGTAGCCATCGGGTGCGCCTTCAATATTTCCCTCTTCGTCGATCCGGAGTGAGTGAATCCGAACGTCTAAATCCTTACGCTCAAAAAAGAGGATGGAAACATCGTCGGGCTTCAGGTCTGTGGTGCCGTCGCGCACATCCATGCGCACCCGGTCGAGCAGGTGGTCGCTGTGCGTCTCGATTACTAATTGGCGCTCTGGCTTGGCGATCTGACAGAAAAGGCTGCCCAAGGCGGCTTGGGCGCTGGGGTGGAGATGCACTTCCGGCTGTTGTAACAAGAATATTGACGGTGGGGGGCCGCGTAACAGCTCCATGAAGTAATCGCCACGGAGTAGCTCGGTGACGACAGGCAGAACTTGACTGACACCATAGCCGACGTCGATCAGGTTGCGTTGAGGCCCCTTGATTCTACTGCCGAATTTTCTGATTTGAACTTGAAACGGTTCGCTTGCCTTTCTTCCGAAGGACTTGACCGAAATCTCATCGAATAGCCCAGACTCTTGACCGAATTTCTCAAGCTTCTGCTTGAGGGAGTTCCATTGCCTCTTATCCTGAAAAAACACATCCGCGAGATACATCGGAACGTAATCGCCTTCCGGGTCCCGTGTTGGGCGTCCGGGATCGTAGGTCCGTTGGGGTTTGGAACGAACAGGGGCACTGGCGTAAGGTCGCTGTTTACGACGGCCGAAATCTTGTACTTCGTCAAAAATACGAGAAAGTAGTCGGAGCCGTTCCCAATCCTCCTCGGTGGGCGACTCAGAGCCTTGGCGGACCTTTAGACTGCCGGGATCTACGTGAAAGGGCCACGGTCGAGAGGATTCGAACTCTGATATGAGAGATTCAACGCTTATTTCCCCTAACCAAGCACCATTCGACGTTCCCAAGAGGAGCATTGGAATCCCATGTGGGGTGATATGTCCGGACAATTCTTCAATCCAGACGTCATCGCAAGAAAAACGCCTGCTTACTGAAACCGGCGCGGTGCCAGATCGCCCGAACTTCACGTTGAAGCGATATGAGCGATCAGTTGCAAACTCGGCTCTCTGGTTATTTTGAATCACTCTCTGACTAGCAGCAAATCCCGCCTCGAAGTTAGTTGCCCGACCACCCCGTCCCCCTCTGTGGTGGGCGATTTCGTCGAAGCTACCGAGGTCGTAAGGCTCCTCTTTGAAATCCAAGTTGGTCCGCTGATAGGCGACATCCCACAGTGCCCGAATCATCGCCATGAAAGAAGTCTTGCCGGTGCTGTTTTCTCCGACGAGCAGAGTCAGCGGCGCGAGGCGGGCAGTCTGCTCTTCGCGAAAGCAACGGAAGTTCTTGAGTGTTATCTCATCCATGAAATCATACCTCTCTTCAGCACCGGTACCCAATCGGATCCGAACCGCATCGACCTTTAGTTACGCCTAGGGACTTTTCCCAGTCAACAGCATCTTTGGACACGTCCTACCGCTCCCACAATTCGCTCAGCGGCACAGCGAGTATGCGCTCGTCGGCTAACGGGAGGCGGTCGCGGCCGGTGTAGAGCAGAACCCCAGACTCGAAATTCTCGCCGCAGCGAGCGGCTAGCCGCACAAGCCCTTGCCCGTCTTTGGAGGTGAGCGCACTGGCGGCTTTGACCTCAATACCCCAAGTCTTCTGCCCCCGAGTAAGGACTACATCGACCTCCACCTGATCCTTGTCGCGATAGTGCCAGAAACGCAAATCCGGCTCTGTCCAGGTGGCTTGGGCTATGAGTTGCTGCACCACAAAGGACTCCAACAGATGCCCCATGCGGTCCCGATGATTGAGCCAATCGGCCGAGGTCAAGTCAGCGAGGGTCGCCGCCAGCCCGCTATCGAGCAGGTGAGTCTTCGGCGTTTTGACGAGCCGTTTGGCTGGATTGCGGTGCCACGCGGGTAGGCGGCGCACCAGAAAGAGCCGTTCGAGCACGGCGATGTAGTGATCTACTGTCGCCCGGTGTAGGTCGAGGCTGTTGGCCAGATTGCAGGTGTTCAATAGTTCGGCGTTGCGCAGGGCCAACAGTTCCAGCAGGCGCGCTAACTCCTGCGCATCCTTAACCCGCGCCACGTCTTGCACATCCCGCTCGATGATGCTGCGTAGATACTGCCGATGCCATTGCCGGGCGCGGCTAGGTGTGCGAGTCAGCGGCTCGGGATAGCCGCCAGCTACCAATCGCTCCGGTAGCGACGGCCCGGCGGACTCCTCCTTGGGCTGGATGCCCGGTTTGAGCGCGCCGTTCAGCAGGTCGCTGAGGAAACGCCCGGGACGGCGCTCTTTTTCCGCTTCGGTCAATGGGTGCAATTGCGCCATTTCCATCCGTCCCGCCAGGGATTCGGTAACGGTCGGCACCAGCAATAGATTGGCCGAGCCGGTCAGCAGGAAACGTCCGGGACGGCGGTCCTGATCCACGGCGCGTTTGATGGCCGAGAGCAGGGCAGGCACCCGTTGCACTTCGTCCAAAGTTACCGTTTCCGGTAGGCTGGCGACGAAACCGTCTGGGTCGGCCCCAGCGGTTTGGTAGTAGTTGTGCTCGTCTAAGCTGACGAACGCACGGTCAGGCGCGAGCTGTTGCGCGAGCGTAGTTTTCCCGCTTTGCCGCGGCCCAAGTAGACAGACCACCGGCGTTTCGGCCAAAGCCTCTCGGAGGACGGGTGTCAGCGAGCGGGGAAACAGGGAACGATCAGCGTCCATTTGTCGGTTAGATCAGCGTCCAATTGTCGATTAAGAGAGCGTCCGATTGTATAATAACAATCTAGGAAAAGAGGACATGGAGATCAAGATAGAAAGCTAAAGACAGCACTAATAAGTATCATTTGTCATAAAATAGAAAAGATGATAACTTCTTTGAGAGATTGATCAAATACCCCACGAGGAGAAACAATGGCTGGTGAAGCGCACATTGCCGCGAATATCGCCCGGCTGCGGCTGGACCGGCAATTGACCCAGGAGGAACTCGCCCGAAAAGCAGGACTCTCTCGGATAGCGCTCGGAAAGATCGAGCGGGGCATCGTCGTTCCGCGTGCCCGGACCCTCACCGCTCTAGGAAAAGCATTAGGCGTTCCGCTCGGCGAGCTTGTGATGTCTATTCGGCCCCTTGAGACTGTGCGATTCCGCGCCCAGGCACGCGTCCACGCTAGGGCGCAGATCCTGGCTGAGGTCGCAAAGTGGCTAGATGCTTACACTCAAGTCGAAGCCGATCTTGACCAGTCATGTCCCTTTCGGTTCAAGGCTGATCGCATTCAGCAGGGGAACCCGGTGAAGGTTGCACAGGACACGCGCAAGGCCATCGGGCTTAGGCCAGAAGAGCCGGTGCGTGACATCTGCGGGTTGCTCGAAAGCAACGGAGTGAAGCTCCTGCTCCTCGATAGGAAGAGCGACTCCTTCTTCGGGCTGAGCGTCGGTGCAAGGGACGGCGGCCCTGCCGTGGTGGTCAATACTTGGGAGCGGATCTCGGTGGAGCGCTGGATCTTCACTGCGGCACACGAACTCGGCCATTTGTTGCTCCACCCTGCTGAATATCGGCGAGACGCCACCGAACTCCCCGTGCAGACAGAGCGCGAGGCCGACGCCTTTGCAAGCCACTTCTTGATGCCAGAAGCCGCGTTTGCGTCGGAGTGGGACGGGACTCGGGGGCACCCGCTCCTCGTCCGCGTCCTCAAGGTTAAGCGCATCTTCCGAGTGAGTTACAAAACCGTGCTCTACCGGCTGGTCGAGTCGGAGCGTGCAAGCTCGGATATCTGGCGTGCATTCCAGCGCCAGCATCGCAGTTACTTCGGCAAGACGCTTCGCAGAACCGAAGAACCCGCAGCACTTAAAAGAAGCGAGTTCGCCTGGAATTGGAGCCGCTCCGGTGAGCCAGAGGGCCTCTCCCGCCATGATTTTGTCGAGGATCGCCTCTCGCGACTCGTGCGGCAGGCGCTTGAACAGGAGCACATCTCACTCGGGCGTGCCGCCGAAATTCTGGGGCTGTCCCGGGAGGAGATGAGGAGGCAGGCACGTGAGTGGGTGGGGTAGGTGGCGATGGCCCAGACCGTGCTTCTCACCGACGCAGATGTGCTCATTGACTACCGCGAGTCGGAGATCAAGATCCTAGAACTCGTAGTGCAGCATATGGGGCGAGTGGTCGTTTTAGCACCCGTGCTTGATGAGGTGCAGGGCGTAACGCCGGCGCAATGCGCACAACTCGGGATTGAGGTCGTCGAGGTCGAGACTGAGCAGTTGGTACGGGCTTCAGAAGTCGAGTCCCGCGTGTCCTTCAATGATCGTCTCTGCTTGGTCGCGTGTCGCGAGGAAGGCTGGAGGTGCGTCACAAACGACGGTGCGCTCCGACGGCTCTGCGAACGCCACGGCGTGGCGACGCGATTCGGCCTCGGTCTAATGGTAGATCTGGTCGCTGCCGGTGCTCTCACGCGGCGGCGTGCCATGGCTGTCGCCCGCCAGATCCAAGCGTCGAATCCACTCCACATCAACGAGCGAGTAATTCAGCGGTTCTCTGAAGCCCTTGGGGAGACTTGACCTGTAGTCCCAGCGCACCGCGTTCACGAAACACAACTTCCCACTCGTTCTGCCCTGGCATATCCTCGTGTAGCAGATGCGATCATCTACCAACACCGGTATTCATCGTATAGTACTCCGTTGAGAACTTTCTATATTACGTAGGAAAATCCCGCAGGCAGTACGATTTGAACGAGCAGCCCCAACCACGGGGCCGTCTCGTGCGGATGATCAGGCCGGACAACGACCTATGAACCGACCGTCGCGTTTTGCGCGCATTACCGCTGACCTGGACCTCAATGCCCTGCTCAGCCCGCTGCGCAAATCTTTTTGGCTGTCGCTGGGGATCGCCGTGCTCCTGAATGCGATCTTGGTTCTGCTCAACCCTTTCCAGCAGCAGGCGGAAAAAGCGCCCCGGCCGCTAACCACTAAATTCGTCAAACGACAACCGCGCCTGACCAAGGCGCTGGAATTGCGCAAGATTCCCCAACGCAAACGCCCGATGATCCGTCGCCAAGTGCGCGCTGCCGTCGCCCGCATGGATCAGGTGCAAGCTACTGCGGCGTTCTCCACGCGCGCCATCATCGCTCGTTCGACCGGCGTAGCGAGTATGCTCCAAGTCGGACAGAGCAATCCACAGACGCTCCAAGCGGCGCTGGAACCGGCCGTGGGGGCAACCGCGAACTTGGGAATCAGCCGCGCGTCCGAGCATAAAATCGACATGGGCTTGGAGATGCTGGATGTCGATGCCATGGACACGGGCCGCTACCGCGCCTTGGTGATACAGGATCCCAACGACAAGCAGGGACTCAAGGGCTTTGTCAAATTCGCCCGCGTGGTCTCGGCCACGTATATGGCCGAAACCCAGACCAATGTCGTTGATGGGGGGCTCAACAATAGGGAAATCGATGTCTTGCGCGATATGCTCAACGAGTGGACTGGATTGCGGGCCGAGTTCGTCGGCAGCTTTACCTTTGATGACAAGCGCTTTCTAACGGTGCCGATCGTCATCCCCCAAGGAGAGCCCAACGAAAACGAGTTGGACAATCTGGCGCGCTACCTACTGGCGGGGGGCTTTGTCATGGCCGAGCAATTCGACTTCGAGGGGTTTTGGACGGAGGCCCTAGAGAAATACGGGGGGCTGATCAAGGGGCGCGATTTTTACACCGAACGCCTGCGGGAAGATCATCCGATATTCACAGCCTATTTTGACTTGGGGGACGGCGTCGCACAGGGGGCCTCGCGTTTTGACGATCCGTACTACTGGAATGTGGTGAAGGGCTTGTACGTCAAGGGGCGACTAGTGGCGGTGCCTCGGGCCAACTCGGGTATTGGGGGGTATATGGGCTTTGCCGCCGAACGAGACGCGACCCGTATCCTCCAGTTTGCGGTCAACACCGTGATCTACGCCCTGACCCAAGAGGGGTCCATGACGCAACGGTTGATGCAGATTGTCCACTGAGGAGGGCTTTTTTACTCTGGGCAGGCCAACTCCTTTTCGAGGAGGTCTTGATTGACCGCGTAGTTTACTGGCACCTCGATTAGATGGACGCCCGGCGCGGTGAGGCACTCGCGCATGGTCGGCAGCAGATCGTCGGCTGCGCCGACGCGGTGCCCGTA
>VXZF01000458.1 GCA_009845645.1 Gemmatimonadota bacterium
TTAGTCAAGGCATAAGCTCCCTTGGGCTGACGCGGCGTCTGTTCATCAATAGGCACACTCATCCCGCCGGGAACGTACTTATCGTAAATCGCATCCGAACTGGCGAACAGGAATTGGCCCACCCTCTTCACTCGGCGCACGGCTTCTAACATGTTGAAGGTACCGCGCACGTTGATCTCAAAAAACTCCTCGTCGGTAAAGGGGCCACCGCCCTGAAAGGCCGCCCCCAAGTGATAGACGGCCTCGACCCCATCGACCGCCTGCTCGACTGCGGCCGGATCAGTCAAACTCCCCTTGACGAGTTCGATCTGCATCTTTTTGAGATTTTCCACCCTCGGGTCTCGAGGCCAGACCAACCCGCGGAGTTGGTGTCCGCGCTCGACGAGTTGGGTGGCCAAGTTAGCACCAATGCGACCAGTAATGCCAGTAATCAATATTCTCACACAAACCTCCCAGTTGAATTGCCAACAACAAACCGCACTGCCCGACCACTAGCAACCCCACCTTAGTAGAAAGAAGGCTGGAAAAGATGGCGGTCTGTCTTATATTTAATCCTATAAGTAATGTGTTGCTTGGACTAGTCCTTGGTTTGCAGCTTTACAACGAAGATGTCACCTGCTCAACTTCGCATCCTGGTCCCTCTCGAAAATCCGCACCAAGAGCACAATCTCGTCGATCTGGCCACGAGCTTGGCCGTTCCTCCTTGGGGTGAACTGCACCTGACCCACATCCTCACTCCCGACGCCGAGCCTATACCCGATATAGATCAAGCACTCGCTGCTTTGGCCGACCGGGCCATGACCCGCAATATTGGCGCAATTGCGCATCTTGAAGAGGGCGCAGACGTAACGAGTGCCATTCAGCAGGCCATCCGCCGCTGGAGTTGCAACATGATGCTCATGGCCTGGAAAGGCGATGTCGAGCGCGCCGCCATCCTTTCTGCGCCCAATCGTGCCCTCACCAAGGACACCGATGTCGACACCCTGATCTTCAAAGAAAAAAAGTGCGGGCCGGTACGCCGGATTCTCGTACCTTTCGGCGGCGGCAATCACGCATTGGTCGGCGTGCAGATTGCCTACGATCTGGCCCAGAACTGGGGAGCCGAACTGGAAATTCTCCGCATCGTCCGCGACTCCCGCGACCCCTCCGACCCGATTCTCCAGCGCTACTGTTCGCAGCTAGCTGCAGACACACGCTTGCAGCTAGAATTGCTGAAAATAGATGTGCCGTTGACTGTAATCCCGGCCGTCGATGTAGTCCCGGCCATCGTCGAAAGAGCGCAAAGCCACGATTTGATCGTGCTCGGTGCCTCAAACGACTGGCGTCAAGAGGAACACCTCGCTGGCTCCATCCCGGACGAGATTGCCTATCAGGTGCCCTGTTCGGTACTAATGGTCCGCTCAGCCGCGGCCAACGACCTTCAGCTAAGTCGCATTTTCTGGGAGCATACTATTCGCTTGAACCTCACCCCTAAAGACAAGTGGGATGCCATCGCCCAGATGGTTGATGCGTTAATAGAAGAAAAGCAAATCCCCGCCAGCGAACGCCAGACCGTGCTCGCGGCAGCACTCGACCGCGAGCGCAAAGGCTCAACCTCGCTAGGGCACAGTACGGCCATCCCCCATGCGCCCATCCCCGATCTGGATGGGATCATCGGCTGCTTGGGGATTTGCCGGCAGGGCATCGACTTTGAAGGCCCTACCCCTGAGCCAGTACACTTCATCTTCCTGCTATTGACCCCGGAACAAAACTACCGCAGTTACATCCCAATCCTCGCCCAGATCGCGACCTTGATGCATACCGACACCACCCACCGCGACATGCTCGCCTCGCAGACGCCCGCGGAAATAACCGCTGTCCTCAAGCGCCTGCCACAACCACGCCGCTAAAGCTCCTCTATCTGGCTACAAAATAATCGCAATGCGGCATGAGTGTGCACTCGTCGCACAGGGGCTTGCGCGCCTTGCACACGTAGCGACCGTGCAAGACCACGCGCTGTCCAAAAGCCGTCCACTCCTCGACTGGCAGTAGCTGCGCCAAGACCATTTCGACCTTGACTGGATCTGTTTCTGCGGTTAGCCCCAAGCGCCGACTCACTCGACCTACGTGCGTATCTACCACGATGCCGGGCACGCCATATACGTTGCCGAGGATAACATTGGCACTCTTGCGACCAATGCCGGGCAAGCGAGTCAAGGCGTCCATGTGCCCGGGAACTTGGCCATCGTGCTCGTTAATGAGCATCGCCATAGCCGCGCGGATATTTTTGGCCTTTTGCCGGTAGAAACCCGTCGAGTGGATATCTTCCTCCAACTTCTCGGCTGCCACCGCTACGTAGTCGGCTGCGCACTGATATTTTTTGAATAGCACTGCGGTGACTTCGTTGACCTTGACATCCGTACTCTGCGCCGCGAGCACAGTGGCCACCATCAGTTCCAAAGGATTGCTATAATTAAGTTCCACCCTCGCTTCGGGAATAGTTTTTTTTAGTTCCCTACATACGAACTGTGCTCGCTCGACTTCGCGCTTTCCCACTTCGACCTCGTTCTTCAGCGCCGGGACCGCTCGGATAGCTCGACGCCGGTGCCAGTTCCATGCACGCGCCGGCCCCACAGGTGGACGCGACCCTTCCAGCGAAAAATCCCCAAGCAGCCAACGGTACCGACCAAGACTACGTGCAGGGGTTGCAACAAGGTCCAAAGGGGAAAATAGCGGCGCAATTCGCGGCGGCCCGATAGCGATATTCCGCCATTAAATACACTCCACTCGCCCCCCACTTTCGCCGCC
This sequence comes from Gemmatimonadota bacterium, assembly GCA_009845645.1. GTDB lineage: Bacteria > Latescibacterota > UBA2968 > UBA8231 > UBA8231. Next base: position 2,788 of record VXZF01000458.1, read on the forward strand.
ACCGCGCCCAAGGCCCACAGGGGCTCCAGCAAGCCAGCCAAGCACAGCAAGGGGGCCATGATCATCGCCCAACTCAAAACGTATGTGAGCAGCATATAGCCGAAAAAGAGCGGATCTAGGCGGGCGAGAACCGGAGCATTGGAGGCCCAGCGGCTGCGCTGACCGAATAACCCACCCCAAGACGCGGCCACCGGATGCCGCACAAAGGTCTCTGGCTGGTTGGCGAAGACAATAGACCACCGACCCGAGCGGCGCATGGACTGCATGAGCAGCACATCGTCTCCAGAAGCCCGGTGCATGATCTTTTCATAACCGCCAACGTCGAAAAACGCCTCCCGCAAAAAGGCCAAATTCTGCCCAGAAGCCGCCATGGGATGGCCCCATCCGGCACTGCCCCATATGCAGGCCATCAAACAGGTGAAGTCAACGGCTTCGTACCCCTGACGCCAACCCTTGATCTCGGATGGCGAACCGATTTGCGAAAAGCCGATGACCATGCCTACCCCGTCGGCAAAGTGCGACAACATGCCGCGGATCCATCCCGGAGCGACTTGGCAATCGGCGTCCGTGGTGAGAATCACCTCCCCCCGCGCTTCGGCGATCCCTAAGCTCAGAGCGGCCTTCTTGGAACCCGACCCTTCGGTGCGCAGCAATCGCACGAACGCAGTTTCCTCGTTGAACTCGCGCACGATGTGGCCAGTGCCATCGGTGGAGCCGTCGTCAACAATGATGATTTCGTAGCTATCTTGGGGATAATCCTGCGCCAGCAGGGCGCGCAGACAGGATGCGATGTGCGCGGCTTCGTCGCGGGCGGCGACGACGACCGAGACCAATTGGACGCGCTCGGCATTGGCATAGCCGCGATGGCGGCGCATTCCGATGACGAACCAACAAGCCCCGAGTAAATAGGTCAGCGCACAAAACGCCAAGAGGTATTCGGGCGCGGACAGCCCGGGCATTAGCCCTTGATTTCCTTGATCAGCGAGAACATGCCGCGATAGCCTTCGGAACAGTTGCGGCACATATCGAAGCTATTGCGGTCGGCGAGGACCTGACGGCGAAAGTCCATATAGGCCCGGCTGCGCCAGATCTCGTCAAAAGGGCGACCGTTGAAGGCCTGACCCATGCCAAAGTCGACGTCCTTGTCGAAGCAGCAGGGCGCGACCGCTCCGTTCCAATTGACCATCGAGCTGTACCACAGCACCTTGCAACCCCGCGTGGGCTGCCCCTTAACCACCAACTCGTCCTCCGCACGCTCGTAGCGGCTGTACTGTTCGTCCTCGGGCAAAAATTCCTCAGCATCCGCATCCGTATAAACTTGGGCAGTCTTGACCAAAAACTTGTCAACGCGCAGGTCCTTAGCCAGTGCTTCGGCCGTGGCCAGATCGCGCTCGTTGTGCTTCATAACGATGAATTGTAAGTTGATCAGCGGCGTCTGCGACCCCAGTGCCTCTTTGGCTGTGACTAGCAGGCGGACTCCAGAGAAGACTCGCTCGATCTGTCCTCCGACCCGATATCGTTCGTACGTTTCTTGGTCGACTCCGTCCAGCGAGACGATCATCTCATCCAGCCCGGATTCGACGATGGCCTGCGCCTGCTCAGGATTGCGGACGAAATGGCCATTGGTGCTGGTGAAGGTGAAGATGCCGCGGTCGCTGGCGTAGCGCACCATCTGGTTGAAGCACTTGTTGATATACGGCTCGCCTTGGTTCCACAGCATCATCATAAAGACCTCACCGCCGAGTTGGTCAACCAGCTTTTTGAAGTCCTCCAAGCCCATAGTACCCCGCGGGCGGCGCATCTCGCCATTGCCCGAAGGGCACAAGGGGCATTTGAGGTTGCAGAAGTTGGTCGGCTCGACCATGAGCATAAAAGGACGCCCCCACACGATGGGTCGGCGGGTTACCCACGATAGCCCCATGGACGCCAAAATGGCGAGAAAATTGCCCAACCGCTTCCAGGAAAATGCGCGAGCGTAACGCCGAACGTAGCGCGGAAGTGCTTTAGGCGTGATTAGGTAAGCCAAATCAGCTCCTTTATTAAGTTTTCCAGCGAAACCATCCCCAACGGCCAACGACCGTAAAAATTAGCACATAGGGAATATATAAAACTTCCGCTAGTGGCAAATAGCGCAGGAGCGCACCCTCCTCGGGCGTGGCCATCCGCTTGAGCAGCAAAAAGTCAACGGCCCAACGCATAAACCACATCCCCGCGACCCAGCTATTCCAGCTTTGGGTCCAGAGCATCTGCACCAGCCCCCAGGCGAGAAAGCCGTGGAACAAATAGATACCTACGGCTAAATAAAATGCTCGGCCCTTGTAGTGGCCTCCTTTGGACGCGTGCCGCAGCTTCTGCTGGATCGCATCCGCGAGCTTAGCTGGCGGCGGCTGCGAGAGGACGACAGTCTGGCGGTTAAACGCCAGAGTCCACTTGCTCTGGGCACTCAGCAAACGCATGAAGTACACATCGTCGCCCCCAATCAGATGCCCGATTTGCGCGAAGCCGTCCAGCTCGTCGTACACTTGGCGGCGGTAGCCCAAATTGCGGCCCGTACACGACAGCGGGTGCCCCATGCCAAAGCTGCCCGCTCCCAGCGCCCCAACTCCGATATTGTCCACGGCCAAAACCTTGGCCAGCACGCCGGAGACCGGATCGGGCCGCGCATATCCGGCGACTAAGCCGACCCCCGGCGCAAAATGAGCCACCATCGAACGGACCCAATCTGCGGGTGGGCGGCAATCGGCATCGGTAAAGAGCAAAATCTCCCCAGTGCTCGCCGCAATCCCTTCGGCTAGAGCGCTTTTCTTCGAACACCTAAACCGTCGATTTGGCGTGGCCTGCACGCCCTTGAGGGCCGACCAAGTCTCCGCCTTTGCGGCAATGATGTCCCAAGTTCGGTCGCGCGAGCGGTCATCTACGACGATTACTTCAAACGCACCCTGATAGTCCTGCCGAGCAAGCGCGCCCAAACAGTGCGGCAAGGTAGCCTCCTCGTCTCGCGCAGCGACGATGGCACTGACCGAGGGCTGATCCCTAACTAGGGCCGGGCCAGATCGCCGACCGCTCAAACCGCGCCACAGCCAGAGGATGCTGCCCACGTAGATCGCGCCGCTTAAGAGCAAGCCCGCCTTTTGCAGATCCATAAGCTCCATAAAGGCAGCCTCAGAAGTAATTAAAGCGCAGGTCAAAGCGCAGGTGCTGCTGGCGGCCATCTCCGTAGCCAGAGCGCAGCTCCAGCGGCACGGCTGGTCCCCAAGCTGGGGGCAACGGCACACCTTGACCCCACTCCTGCGCGTATTCAGCCTTTAGCTGGAGATCCGGCAAAATCCGCCAGTGCAGACCAGCGGCCAGTTCGGTTCTCCGCACTAGATGCCCATCGAGGAATTGCTTAGTTTCGCGCTCGTCCCCCGGCCGCCAACCATAGTGCATATCGCCGCCGACATTGCGAATGGTGCCGTCTATCTCTAACTCGTTCTCGCCGTGGCGGCTGCGCGTGACATATACCGCAAACTCTAGGTCTCGGGTTGCCCTCTTGGTCAGGCTCAATTGCCATTGGGCGCTATTGGGCGCGAGGCTGTGTCCCAGCGGCGAGTCGAAGTGGCGAAAGGTGTTAATGGGAAACCGATGTGAGTAAAGCCAAGGTTCGATGCGCACGTATTCGGCCCGGAACTCGGCATCGGCCAACCCCAGTGGATCGACCCATAGCATCCCAGCCTGCAGGGAAAACTTGTTGGCGAAATCGTCGGAAAAGATGCGGGCCTTCTTCAGGTCATCGACTACGTACGCCAGATAATAGCGCCGTCCGTGCCCCGGATGGATGTCCAAGTCCACGCCCATCAGGAGGTTGTCTTTGTCGCCTAGGTGGCTTTGGGCAGCCCAGTAGAACATCAGTGGGTTGACGTAGCTAGGTTCTAGCCCTCGATCGCCGTACACTACCACCTCCTGAAAACCCAAGTCGAGCCACGGAGCCAGCGCGACCTCCAAGCGGTGGGCCGCCAAGTACTTTTGGCGCTCCAACAGGCGCACATTAGTCGCGCCGTTGACCGCATACGTGGCCGCTGAATCAGCCGTCCCCACGCAAAGGGGCGAATCGGACCGGTTGGGACAAGGGCGGAGTTCGGCGGAGATGCTGACCAGCTTAAAGGCCCCAAGCTGCGACTGCAAGCGGATCATGTTAAACGACGGCGCATTGTTGCTCAGTCCCAAATTTTGTCCCGGGGCCGGCCCCCACAAGGCCTCGTCTTTGCCCAATTGCACATCTACCGGCCCCACCGCGAACTTGACGTACGCCGTGCCCTCGTGAAAATCGGCTGCCTCGCCCTTTAGCTGGGGTAGGTCAATCCGCCGCTCGTACAGGTCGTGGCGATAGACGTAATGGCGGGATCCTTGCTCCCGCACCTGTTCAAAAGCCATGCGGAAGCCCACTCTGGTACCTAGATGTCCGCGGACGATGCCGCCGCCGCGATGGCGGTACACTACTTCGGCTTCCGACCGTCCCCGGCCGCTAAAGCGATCGGTTTGCTGGCGGGCGAGAAAGTCGGCAAAAACGGCCCTTCCACGGGCGTAGTATTGAAACATGGCTCGCTCTTGGACAAACTCGCCGCGCAACAAGTCCAGTTCTCCCAGTTCAAGCGGCGACAGTTCGGGACGATATTTTTTATCAACCACATTAAGTAATTCTATTATTTTATTGCGTCTGTATGGCTTAATGACATCTGCGCCATCGTTAGCCC
>VXZF01000485.1:0-1939 GCA_009845645.1 Gemmatimonadota bacterium
GGTAGGCGTATCGGCCAGGCCGCCGAAAAGGCCGGGTCAGTATAGGAGGCCGCATGACTACAACTAATCCGACTGAACTATTGGTAGCATGATATGGCAGTGGTAGATCGAGTTTATCTGGATACAACGGTTCCTAGTGCCTACTACGATGATCGCGCACCAGATCGTCAACGCCTGACGCAAGAATTCTGGCAGGGTAGATGCCTTGAAATGGATGCCGTCATCTCAACGATTACCCTATTGGAGATCCGCAATACTCCGAATGAGGATAAACGTCAGAAGATGGAAAATTTAGTGCAAAATCTCACAGTGCTGAACTTCTCTAACGAGGCAGATAATCTAGCCCAAGAATATGTTCGACGCGGTATTTTCCCCGGAAAATTCGCTTCGGACGCTAATCATGTAGCCATCGCCGTTGTTCATGGAATTGGTTATCTTGCTAGTTGGAACTTTCGCCATCTAGTCAGAGTTAATACCCGCCGAGAGGTCAACTTGGTCAACGCTTTAGAAGGCTACAATCCTATCGAGATCGTTGCTCCACCCGAGTTATAGGAGATAGATCGTGAACGTATTGACAAAGGAAGCAAGAGATCGGCTTTGGGAGGAAGTCAGGGAAGAGTTCCCACATGACGAGACGATGCAGGAGGTACACTTCGTACGTCTTGTACACTTTTTACAGACGAAAGATCTTACTCCGGAAGAACGCGTGAAATTCTTTGGACAGTCAGAAAAGGCTGACTCGATCTCGTAATTCAATTAATCCAATGGAATTGTGGACATCCTATCTGCTACCCCTGCCTCACGAGATTCACATTGCCGACAGCGTCCGTTGTAAGCCGGGCGGAGTGGGCATTGTGCTGCGGGATCAAGCCGGGCCAATCGAGCAGCAGGGTGCTGTCGAGTTGGAAGCACTGTTCATTGAAAAGGGAAAAGCAAAGCCAGATGGTGGGGCCTTTACCATCTATATTGGCGTAGCTCCGGCAAACAGCGCGGCCATTGAACGGCTTCAGAGCTTGCAGAATAAGGCCCAGGCGTACCTCATTGAGCCACGGGGGCGAGACGGTCTGGTGCTGACGGGTTTAGACGAGCGCGGCGTGTACTACGCCTGCCAGACTCTGATCCAATTGCTTGAACCTGAAATGAGTTCGGAGCAGGTGCACATCCCCTTGGCCGAGGTGATCGACTGGCCCGATATGGACGAGCGGGGTCTGTGGAATTTTCCCGAGCCTGCGACTTGGATCCCGTGGTTGGCCACGCTCAAATTGAACTACGGCAAGATGGCCTCGACGCAATTGCATCCCATTGAACGCGGTCGGCGCAATCGGGCCACCATCGACCGGGAACAGTTCGAAGCGGCGCAGCAGCGGGCTTTTAATTATCTGCCCTATATTCTGCACCTCAACTTTCTGCACGACTGCGGTCTTTTCAGGGCCTATCCCGAGTTGGCTGGCAAGGGAGACGGTGCTCTGACCGGGCGCTATTTCGCCCACAAGACGGGCAATCAGCATCGGGCTCCCTGCGCTTCGCAGCCGCTGTTGGTGCAAATCATACAAGAGTGGATGGAGGATATCGCCGAGCAGGGGGCCGAGGAAATAAGCTGCTGGTTGAGCGAACGGCCGGGGCAGTGTGGCTGTCTTGAATGCACCGCGGTGGGGCAGTTTGTGCTGGAATCGCGGGCTTTTGTCGCGGCTTGGCGGCAGGCCCAAAAGCGCTATCCCAATTTGCAGATTCGCATCTTTTTATCGACCACCACTACCGTGCGCAACTATCGGGTGCTGGACGAGTTGCCTCCAGAGGTGAAAATCGAGCGGGCCTGCGCCACGGAACTGGAGAGGGTGCTGCACCGGCCGCGCGATTTAATGGCCAATCCACTGCTGGATTACTATGCCGCCGAGGGGCGCTGGATCGCCAGTTACGACGTGCCCATTGCGGCCAACGG
>VXZF01000485.1:2039-7487 GCA_009845645.1 Gemmatimonadota bacterium
CTTGATGGGGCCGGTGGAATTCGACGTGTACGATTCCGATTTCCCGATATGCTATTCTTGGGGCAAGGCCGTGGAGATGGTGCGGCAACGGCAGCGACCCTATTTGGGCGAGGGGATGTTCCGCTATTATCTCACGGTCGAGGACTTCGACGCCAAAGTTGCGGTCTGCGGTCGGGCCTTGGAAATTGTCGAGGGCATTGGGGAAGCGGATTTGGCCCACGAGACGCGGGTGGTGCGGTCCTATGTGGAATTGGCACGCGGCATCTATTGGGTTGCCGAACAGATGGCTACGCTCGATCTAGCGAATATGGAAAACCAAACACTGGTGCGGGGTAGTCTCGACCAGTTGCAAAAGGTTGGCGAAGACAATGTCCAGGCCATTCGGGATTGGCGCGCTGGTTTGGGTAGCGAGCCGTGGCACTACCGGGTACACGATGCCATTAAGGGCACGGAGACGACTGTGGCGGAGATCGCCCAATGCGTGGCCGATCGCTATTTGTATTGACAGAGATTAGGCATGAGTGATCGGACAAGTCGGCTATCTACTCTTGTAAGTCTCCTGCCGCGTTTGCTGGCATTTATTTGGCGAACCAGTCCGTTTCTAACCTCTGTTGCCGTGTTGCTGGCGATCGGTAATGCCGCAGTCGTTCCTTCCCAGATTTGGCTTACTAAGGTCATAATCGATCGGATAGCCGAAAATGTATCTTCAGCTACGGAAGGCAGCTATGCGCTGACCAACTTTGTTCTCCCAGTCGCTGGTATCGTTGGCGTTTGGATCCTCGGCGTAATTGCTCAATCTCTTGCCGTGCATGTCCGACGGCTTCTTGGCCAGCGGAGTAGCCACCGGGCACGAATGCAGGTGTTTGCCAAGATGGCGGTATTAGACCCAGCGCTCCTTGAAACTCCTGCTGTTCACGACTCATTCAACAATGCACTGGAGGAAACTGAGCAGGTTCACGAGACAGCGTTCTTTGTGTTCGGTTGGATTTCTGATCTGCTGTCCTTGATTGCAATAATCGGACTGCTCGCACATATACATCCTGGGGCGGTCGTGGTGATCATCCTCACTTCCGCTCCTGGAGCAATTGCACAGGCTGGATTTCTCGCCCGTTACTACAACATAGTTCGCGAAAGATCTGAATTACGTCGCCGGATCCAGTACCTTGGCGACCTCTTATCGAACGCACCAGGACTCCGTGAACTAAGGCTCTTTGGGCTAGTAGAATACTTGTTAGATCAGTATCGCCGATTGTGGAAAGTACAACATGCTGATGACCGCAGCCATTGGCTGCGCCTAGGTCGGACCGATTTGCTTTATGGTTTATTGTCTGTTGTCGGCACTCTGACAATTTGGTGTTACGCAATCTTCCGTGGTCTCATGGGCATGATCTCCATCGGCGACGTTAGCTTGGCCTTCCAAGCTGCCGAGCAGGGACGTTCTCGTTTCAACAGTGCTTTTAGTAGCGGCGCGCGGGGTTTTGAGCGCCTATTATATGCGTCGAATCTTTTCGAGTTCCTAGATCGGGAATGGGAAGATGCTGAAGGAAAACTTCAGTCCCAAGGCACAAAAGGTGTTGCCATTCCTAAGCCCATCCAAAAAGGGATCGAATTCCGCGACGTATCATTCCGCTATCCAGGGTCTAATGAGTACGTGCTGCGCAATATCTCCTACCATCTTCCCGCCGGGCATACAACGGCTATCGTCGGTCCTAATGGAGCTGGAAAGACGACGCTAATTAAGCTATTGGTTCGACTGTATGATCCAACCGAGGGGACGATTTTGGTGGATGGAATAGACCTGCGCGAAATCGAACCCGAGTCGTGGTGGCGTCATGTGAGTGTCATCTTCCAAGACTTCCAGCGCTACAATCTAGCTGCAAGGGAAAACATTGGATTTGGCGAATTGGAGCACTTGCATGACGATGATAACCTCATGCGAGCAGCCCGCCTTGCTGGAGCGGAGACGCTGATACAGCAGTTCCCGAGGGGACTTGACACCATGTTTGGCCGCGTGTTCTCCGACGGTATTGAAATTTCCGGGGGGGAGTGGCAGCGCATTGCTCTTAGTAGAGCGTTTATTCGGGATGCACAAGTAATTGTATTGGACGAGCCGACGGCGGCGCTCGATGCTTTTACCGAGCGGGAAATATACGAAGGATTTGCGCGAGCTATTGTCGGCAAAACAGGGTTGTTGATCTCGCACCGATTTTCCACTGTTCGCATGGCGGACAGTATTCTCGTTCTAGAAGAGGGGCAACTCGTCGAACATGGAACGCACGAGCAGCTCGTTTCGACAAACGGCCTCTATGCCGAGATGTTCACAACTCAAGCAAGTCAATACAGGTAGGGATTGTACCACTAACACGACCGTGGCGGAGATCGTCCAATGCGTCGCCGACCGCTACCTTTACTGAGGGAGGTAAACATGACTGAGCAAAACAATGCACTGTCCCAAGAAGAGATGGATTTTAAAGCATGGCAAAAGGCCGCTTGGGAAGAGGTTGAGCAGTTCCGCGAGACGGCAGAGGATTATTTTGGTGAAGACAATCCCCAACATCGCCTCGCTGCAGAATTTTTCCAGATGTATCTGGAGAAGAGTCCTTCAGAGATAGCCACAAAGGCTTTGGACAATGCTTTCACCATGTGGGGAAATCTGAAGGGCGTCAGTGACCAAGTTCAAGTGGCTCTCAAGTACATTTCTTATACCGAAGATGTGTGGAATGAAGTCGAGCATGGTTTGCTGCGTAGTTTCGGACATGATGGCCGAGAAAAAGAAGCAATCCTCCTATTGGAAGAATTGGTCGAAAAGGTCGTTCCCTTGAAGAGTCGATCGGCCTTGCTGTGTGCTTTAGCCGATACTTGGGAACGCGAAGGTGAGACGGGAAAAGCTCGTCGAGGATTTGAACAGATCATCGCATGGGACGCTTCTGAATGGCATGTAGATCATGCCCAAGGACATCTGTACGAGTTTGACAATTTAAACGTTGGGCAGTTGGCTCCTCAGTTCAGGTTGCCCGATATAGATGGCAATCACATAGATCTTGCAGATTATCAAGGTAAAGTCGTGGTTTTACATTTTGGGAGTACAAACTGTGGCTGGTGTAAATTTATTTATCCTTCTCTTCGCAACATGGCCCAGGAATATTCTGAGGACGAGGTGGCCCTCATTGGTATATCAGGAGATACAGACTTTGACGCTCTTCGTACTATGATAAAGGAAGAACAATTCACGTGGCCTCAGATATGTGAAGGCAATGGCTGGAAAGATACGGTTTTTAAGCTCTATAATATGGATAGACTCCCTAGCGAGTATATCATCGATCAAGCAGGAAAGATCGCCTTTAAACTCTCGGGTGGGGGAGAAGGTAGCGGTGAAAAAGTTGAAGAAGCAGTGCGATCTCTCGCGACTCAATGAGGTGCAACGCCAGCAGCAGTCTCAGCGCTGCCAATAGTACGATACTTTGAGTTGCAGCGAGCGGCTAGCTTGTTGCAGTCCTCCCTCCGTATCCCACACCTGATTGTACACGAGGAACAGATCGCTGCCGGGCAGGTAGCGGTAGTTGAATAGGAAATTGCCGCCTACTAGTTCTTGGGCACTGTTCCACTGCAGGAAGCCGCGCACGAACATGTCGGGCGAGAAAGAATAGAGGAAGCGGTGTCCGAATAGGTGGGTGTTGAAGGTGCCGTTGGGCAGGTTGATGTGGTTGAATTCGTAGGTGCCCTCTAGCTCTAGGCGGGCATTGTAGCGCCAGACGGATTCAATGGAAACGCGCTGGCGGGTGCCATTGAAGAAATCGCCGTATTCGCACGAAGCACGGCCCGAGAGGCGGCGGCTTGAATTGGCGAAGAGATTGAACTCGTAGCTGCCAAATTCGTACGTGCCTGGGGGGATTTCCTGCTCGTCGCGTATCTCAAAAGCCTCGTCTAAGAGCTCGTAGCGCTGGCGATAGCGCACCCCGAACCAGTCGCCTATTTCCAAATTGACAAAGGCGGAGAATTGAAAGTCGCGGCTCTGCAAAGTGTTGCCCCGATCCATCAGGTAGGTAAAGCGCGGCCCAATCGAGAACATGCGGATCCAGCCGATGGCCGGACGGGGCCGGTAGCGCCCGCTGCCTTTGAAACGGCGGATGTCAGTGCGCGGCACAAAGCCCACTTCGGGCGCAAAATCTTCTTCCACATCCAGATAGTTTAGGCGGGTTTCAAAGCGGCCTTGGCGATAGTCCAGTTCCAGCAGGCCGGCTCGGTCGTGGCCCTTCACTTGGGGAGTCCAAGTCTTGGCGGCAAAGCCGCGCAGGTTGAGGGCGGCTTGTAACAGCGACAGGGTGAAGTCCACGCCGCCAGTGCGGTTGTAGTCGGCCTCGGAGCCGGGTTGTTTGTCGATGGCGATAAAGCCGAGGTTGGAGCGGCCTAGCATGTCGCGCTTGACGCGCAGGACTGTGAAGTCAGTCTGGGCTACGTGCAGAGTGTCGAGGACGTGTAACCGCAGGGTATCGACGATTGTGGCCTCACTTAGATCGACTTGGGCCTCGTGCTCTTCCTCTTCATCGACAAAGGTCATGGCCTGGGTGGTCATACGTAGGGCACCAATTTGGTAGGGGCCAGCCCGTCCGGTGAGTTTGCCTCCGGCTAATACGGGCAGGTTGTGCCCCTCTTCAATGCCAATGCGACGGCTGTAGAACAGCAGGGTGGGTGGCCGGCCGCCGGAGCCTTGCCGTTCGACGCGTTCGCCAAATTCAAAAATGCCGGCTCCTTCGAGGAAGAAGTCGCGCTTTTCGGGGAAGAACAGGCTGAAGCGGGTGAGGTTGATTTGCTCCTGATCGGCTTCTACTTGGGCGAAGTCGGTTTTGTAGGACAGGTCCAAAGTCAGCGAGGGTGTGAGGCCGTATTTGAAATCTAGGCCTGGGTCTAAGTCGTATTCGGTAGAGCCATCGGCGGTGAAATCGCGCTGGGTGCCGCTCAGGAAGAAGGGGACGACCGCTAAGGGTGGACGGCTCTGTAGCCGACCCAAACCTGTCAGGACGGCGAGCCGCGAGGTGCGGTAGCGGCCCATAAAGCCATAGGATTGGGGCGGGGGAACGAGGAAGACCTCTTCGTTTTTGCGGCGAATAGCGCGGCCGATGTTAATGCCCCACACGGCTTGGTCGCTGTCGGGATAGCGCACTTGATCGAAAGGAATGGCCACTTCGGCGCTCCAACCCAAACTGTCGATACGGGTACGGCTCTGCCAGACGCTGTCCCAGGCTTGGTTGCGGGTGCGGCCCTCGTCGGTAAGCAGCAAGTCTTGTCGCGCGCCCAAGGGATTGGTGCTGAAGTAAAAGCCGCCGCGGCGGTCGTTATAGGGATCGAGGATGATTTGGATATTGTCGTTTTCGTCCAACTCGGCGTCGCGCCGCATTTGGTTGGCCACTAAGCGGTCGGCCTCGCTGTCGAAACAGCGCAGGGCAAAGC
>VXZF01000387.1 GCA_009845645.1 Gemmatimonadota bacterium
ACGTGAGCAATGCTAGCGGCCCGGGGATGCTCGTCGAGCGCGTCAGCCACGGTGCTGCGTTGGGCGATTACGACAACGACGGCGATGTCGATATCTTCGTGTCGGATTCAGACGCGCCCCACTGCACTTTGTTGCGCAACGACCACAGCGGGCATAACTATCTGACAGTCGAAGCCGTAGGCACCCAAAGCAATCGCGACGGGCTCGGCACCAAAATTCGGGCCGTGGCGGGCGATCTCGTGCAAAAGCGCGAAATCCGCCGCAGCTACGGATACCTGGGCAGCAGCGACGTGCGCCTAACGCTGGGCTTGGGCCGCCATGCCCGGGTAGATTCACTGCAAGTTTTTTGGCCCAGCGGCGCAGTACAGATCCTCTTAAACGTGGCGGCTAATCAACACATTGTCATTGAGGAAACTATTGAAGAATAACGGAGAAATTTTTCGTATGAAGTTGAGAACAATCGTTCGCATTTCCTTGCTTGCGCTCGTGGCTTGTGGGACAGACCCCGAACTTACCTACGTCGCCCGTATCGGCGAAACCTCCCTATCAAAGGAAGACTTTAAGGAGCGAGCGCAAAAGTTGATGGAAACGGGCTACAAGCACTTTGAGGATGTGAATGAAGACGCCAAGCTGGCACTGCTCAATGGCGTGATCGCCCGAGAACTGTTGGTGCGCGAAGGGCTGCGCCGCGGCCTCGACCGCGAACTGAGCATTGCCCGTGAAGTCGAGCGCACCGAGCAAAGGGCCGTGATGAACAAACTGTACGAGGAAGAGGCCCTGCACGGCGATTACACGTCAACCGAAGAGGAGTTGCGGGCTTTTGCCAAAGAGCGCGAATACGATGTCGAGGTCTTGAGTCGGCAGATCGTCTGTGCCACCGAGGAAGAGGCTCTAGAGGTACTAATGGCGCTGCAAGAGGGCTCTCCGTTTGAGTCGCTGGTGCCTATCTATTCAACGGAGACCATCCAGCGGCGCTTTGGCCCGGCCGGCCAGTTGGGATGGTTCAAGATGGGCCACATGCTGCCCGAGTTGATGGAACCGCTGCGGACCATGGACGAGGGCCAACTCTATCCGCATCCGGTGAAGACCCAAATAGGCTATCACGTCTTCCGACTCGACAAAAGGCGGCACGTGGATTTTGCGGCCCAGCGCGAGTGGTTGCAAGAAAAAGCGCGCGTGCAAAAGCGGGCCGACGATATGGAACAATACGTCCATCGCCTGCGCCGCGAATACGAGCTAGAGGCCCACGACGAGGGTCTAAAAGCCTTGACCGCGCCCGATGGCGAAGAGCAGGTACTCTTTAGCTGGCGCGGTGGCCAACTGACCACGGCCGCGTACTGGGCCAACCTAGCAGCGAGCCACACCCGGCTCGACAGTGCCGCCCGCTACAAGGCGGCCGAGAACTTGGCCGGGGTGCAGATTATGATGGCGGAGGGCCGCAAGCTGCAATACGACCGAGACCCCGAAGTGAGCGAGCCGGTGGAGCAAAAGCGCGATGCGCTCATCGTCGAGTGGCTCTATCGCACCGAGGGTAGGGAGGTGGCGCGCCAGCAGCCCATCACCGAAGAAGACGTTCGCGTGTACTACGATGCCAACGCCGAGATGTTTACCCGCACTGATGGCAAAGTTGCGGATCTATCCTTGGTCTATAACAGCATCAAAACCCTGCTGAGGCAGCAGGCGGCGACCAAGGCCATGGACGCCTTCATCGCGCGGCTGCGCGATCAATACAGCGAGGATATCGAAATAAATACTGAAGCGCTCGCCGAAGTTAGCTTACAGGTCCTTGCCCAGCCCGGCGAAGACGCTGATAAAGGTGAATAGCTTGGCCGACGCAGGAGCTGAGTCGAGGTCTTCGCGGGTCCAGCGCAGCCCGACGTTGGTAGTAAGCGCATACCCCTGATAGGCCGATTGGTTGGCGATCTGGCCGGCCAGCACTAGCGTAGTGCCGTCTTCTAGAAATCCCTCGGGCTGCTCGCCCAGATTGTTGGCGATCTCGTATTCGACGCCCGCGGTAAAGCTCATGTTGCGGTTGATCTCGCGGCCAGCTAGCAGCGAGAAAATTTCCGTTAGATCGGACGTTTGCAACGCGCCCTTGTCCGCCGGCACCCGATTGCTGTATAGCTGTTTCCAGTTCAAGGTCAAATCCCAAGAGCGCAGGTGGAGCGGGTACTGGGCCTTGTTGATCACGCCGAGAAAGCGCTGGATGCTCAGTTCTTCAGCCGCCGATCCTAATTGCGTGTATTGTTCGTGCTTGACCTTGGTGGTAAACGAGATGTAGCGGTCGTAGCGCACGTCTAAATACGTGGTGTTGACGAACGCATTGCGCGCCACGAGTTGGTCGCGGATAAAGCGCGATTCCCCGAATGTGCCGGGCGTATCGACCCACAAAAAGACGTCCTCGGGAATGTCGTCTGCGACCTTGCGCGGATTGACGATCAGTCGCAATTGCAGGTTGTAGCGCGGGAATTTTTCGCTCGCGGTCAAGAGCAGGTACGTGGTCGCGTTTTCGCGGGCGGTTTTTAGCAGGCGTTCGTCAAGCCGGCCGGCCATGAGGTTTATGTCCGGCGCGATTTCAACGCCTACATATGTGTTGTATCCCCGGTGCCCACGCTTGTAGGGATAGTCCGCTTCGGAGTCGTCTTCAAAGCGGTCGATGACTCCGTTGTTGTTCATGTCCATGCCAAAGAGAAAGTCGGGAGGATCGATCTCGAAGCGCAGGAAAGGCTCGGCGTAGTCGGGTAGGCGGTTGAAGTTGCGGTTGAAATCCGAGAGATCGTCGTTGTTTTCGTCGATTCCGGGAAAGACCGCGCTGTCGGTTAGTAGGCCTATCCCCTGGCGAGTGTTGACGCGCGGGCCATGATAGCGCCGGGTCCAGTCGGGCAATTCGTCTTGATCGTCGTTGTCATCGACGAATTCGTACACACTTTGTTGCTCGTTGCCGTAGTACACTTCGCCCTCGGAGTTCGGGATAAAGGCTTGGGTTGAGTACTCCGCGTCCATGCTAAAGGCCTCGGCGAAAACCGTCCACGGGTAATGTCGTTTCTGCGCTGTTAGGTAAAAGGCTTCGGCGGTGTTGGTAGCGAGGGCCTGTTCGCGGATGAAGTTTTCGTTGGGGAAGCGGCGGTACTGGAAGTTCCGCACGTATTCTCCCCGCAGGTCAAAACCGGCAACATCGTTGATTGACATGTCAAAGCCGAGCAGCCGGTTGCCAGTGGGCAGGCCGTAGCGAAAGGTGTGAAAGGCTTGGTTGGCGCCGTCCTTGACGTTGCCCGGTGCGCGAAGGACAGTCAGGAACACAGGTGCGCCGAGTTGGTTGGTCTGTTTGTTGGAAGCTACTTCTACTTTGTAATCGTTGGCCAGTACTAGGCCGATCTCCACGTGCTCAATTTCGCGGAAGTCGTCGATTTCGTCATCGACGGTGGGTGAGAAGTCCTCGATGTTGAACGTGAGGGTTATTACGTCGGTGCCGCTTGCTTCGATCACGCCGCGACGGCGGAAGCCACCTTCCACCACGGGCGCGATATCGTCGGTGTGTTCGACGCCATTGGCGAAGATGCGCCAGCGCGACAGCAGGGCACCGCCTTCGCCGTCTTCGGGTGAGTCGTCGGAAATGCGCACGATGATCGAGCGGACAAAGTCGTTGTTCATCGGCCCGCTGAGTTGGCCTTTGAGCGAATTGTCGCCAAAGGGAATGTTGGAGTTCATGTGGGCGGCGTTGACAAATGTTAGGCCGACATTGGAAAAGTCGCCGATGCTGACTTGGCCTTTGGCGGCCCACATATTGGTGAAGGTGCTGAACTTCACGCCAGCCTCTCCGGCGACGCCGGCGACGACGCCGGTGTTGTTGATGCGCGAGGTGAGCAGAGTCAGAGCGTATTTGTCCGACATCATATCCCACTGCACGCCGTCGAAGCGCGGCTTGGAAAAAGTGAGCGGCGTCAAGGTCGTGCGGATGCCGTCGCCTACCATAAGTGAGGAGTGGAACTGACCGGAGTGGCTGGATGAGATGAGGACGTTGCTAAACCACGAGCTGAAGCGCGGGCTTTTGAAGATGCTGCTGCCGCTGGCCGTGGGATAGTCCTCGGTCCAGTTGTACACCCGCCAACCTTGGCTGATGTACGAGCCGTAGATGTCGTAAAAGGGCGATCCCTCCAAGAAGACGTCGTTGTAGCGTTGGTAGGGATTGCGTGCGTAGTTGGAGTACTGGTCTTGCCGCCAGTCGTAGAGTTCGTACAGGCGCTGCGGCTGGTACCACTTGCGCACTGAAGGGACGAGGGTTGAGGGCGCGACTTCAGTGGCTGAAGTGTAATAGGGATTGTCAAATCCAGTGGCGCGTTGGGCCGCAGACGGCTGCGGCGTCCCGAGGAGCAAACCACAATACAACAATAGTATCGTTAGACGTGTCACGTCCTCCCTCCCACAGGGTTGTTTAGTGTTTAGTTTCCCCACCGCTCCCGGGGGCGGGTTGGGACTGGTCACTGGTCACTGGCCACTGACTACTATCACTCGGTTGCTTTTCTTGACGCTCGAAGGTGAAATCTAAGATGTTGGCACTCGTTTTGGCGTGCTCAATTTTCATAGAGACGAGGTTCCCGTGCGCGTCGATGCCTATGTGGATGTTCTCGCACAATTCTCGAGTCTCGGCGATAGGTTGCGCGGTGAACTCGATAAGTGCGGTATCCGTATCTTCAAAGTAGTTGATCTTCATGTTCTTCTATTTGTTTGTTATCTCCGATGTCTCGCTAATATACGACGTGGAGGTACTGCTGGACGATCTCGTCTTTAGGATCGGTTTGCAACTCGATATGCACTATGTAGATGCCCGGCGGCACGATCTCGCCATTGCGCTGGCCGTCCCAAGCGTACGTCGCCCGGGCACCGCGCGGAGTGGCGTTTGCCAACTCGGCGATTAGGCGACCGTCGAGGGAAAAGACGCGCACGTGCGGCTGCTTGTCGGTCTTGACGACGGTGAAACTCAGCTCGTATAGGTCGTTGACCGCGTCGCCATTGGGCGTGAACATTTTGGAGTGGCGCAAGTTGCGGATTAGAGATGCGCCCTGCACTACTTCGGGTACAAATACCTGATCGGCTCCCAATTCCGCTGGCACGACGCCCTGTGCGTTGTCTTCTTGATTGGAGTTAAAGACGAAGGTCTCAAAGACCGTCGGGCTGGCGAAAACCCGCGTTGTAAACGCTATGTTGACGGAATCGCGTTTTACTACCGGCGGCGGTAGCTGCACCCACAGGGAATCGCCGCGCAACGAGCTGCTCGCCTCCACTTGCTGGCCTCCCACCCAGGCTGCGAGCAATTCGGCGTCCGCGCTGCCTGGAGGCAAGGCAATCAGCACTTGGTCGAACCCGGGGTCGCGGCTGTTGAAAGCCTGCGGCTTGATGGTATAGCGAAACTCGGTCAGCGAATCGAGCCCAGCTTCGCGCGGCCACACCGAGCCGCTCAAGCCAGCAAAAATGACCGGATCGTTGGCCACAACCCGTAGCGAGCGCAGCAGCGGTGACACATCTAGGTCGTCGCTGTACAGGCGAATGCGCGTGCGCAAGTAGCGCCGCGGCGAAGGCGACTGAAAGCCTTGCCCGGAAAAGCGATGCGGCTGGCTCCAAGTACTCCAAGTCGCATCGCGCACCTTTTCTTGCACGATGTCGCCGCGGTAGCGCTTGCGCGACGCTTCATAGGCTTCCTTGGTGACTTCATCGCCATTTTTGAGAAAGTAGCGCGTAACTTCGGTAAAGCCATTGCCCGTCTGGGTCTGCACTTCTAAGCGCGTACCCGGCGGCAAGTCGGCATCCCACTCGATGCGCCGGATGCTGCGCGCCGCGCCTAAGTCGAGGTCGTCGGACTCTAACTCGACGCGCTTGGGATAGCCCGCGCGGTGAAAGGCAAAAAGCTGCAAGGCATTGGCGTCGCGTCCGTAGAAGGCGATCACGCGCCAGAGGATGAGGCGCGTGTCGCGGGTGGGAAATTGGAAATCGTTGAAGGGATAGCTGGTGCGCACTTCGGACAGCAGCTCGTATTCAAACGGCCCTTCGGCCGTCGGGTCGGCCGTGTTGCTCGGACTGCCGTCGGAGGTGAGGATGTCGAACTTGGGAAAGCCGCCCACCGCGCCCTGCTGGTAGCCGTAGAGCCACGGGCTGCGGCCGCCGATGAGCGGCACGAAGATGATCCGGTCGATGCGGAACACGTTGCCAAAGTCGATCACGGACCAGACGCCATCGTCGCGCCAATCGCGATCCCCAGAAGAGGCTTGGATGCTCCACAGCCGTCGGCCCAGGTCCGCATCCACGAGGAATTCCGCGCCGCTGGCCTTGCCGCAGCCGTCGCACTCGCGGGCCCTTGAGGTCCACGTCCTGCCGCCCCAGCTCAACTCGCCTTTTTCCGCGCGCGCGTCGGTAAACACCCGGGTCGGGAGGTTGAAGCCAATGCCATCCACCTCGATTTCGGCGAGGGCTGCGCCGGCGGTTTGGCCGGCCGCTTCAAAGCGCACAAAGCGGAAGATAGAAAAATCCAAGCTGTCGCTCTTTGCCAAGTACTGCCCCTTGGGCGTTCCGCTGGGCGGGGACTTATTGGCGGTTCTGAGATCGAACTCTACCACCTGCTTGGTGTTGTTATTGACCGGGCGACCGACGCGCTCAAACGCGATTTGCTTACCCGGCGCGCCCGCGACTTGGATGCCTGGGCTAACGTGGACCGAAAAGAACTCAAAGGGACGGGCGTCCTCGGTTTGGGGAAAGATTACGCGGATCTTGCGGGCGACGACCGCGCGGTCTAAATCGACCTCTAGCCACCACTTCTGGAGTGGATCGTCTAAGTCGGGCTGCCAATAGGTACTGTGGTCTTGGTCGGTCACTAGTCCGGCTTGAGCTTGGTTGGAGGGCGCGCGCACTGGCAAGCGGCCGTAGTCGCCAATGGTGACGGATGAAAATTCGTTGGCATTGGCGACCGCGTTAAACGTCGTGCCAAAGCGCTTAACAGCGACCCCGGTAGAGCTGATTTGGACCAGCCCTGCCGGATGATTCCACGCCGCAAAATCCGTCCCCTCAAAAACTATGTCTTGGGCGTATAGGGCGGAGTGAACGACGAGGAAAAGCAGTAAAGGCAGTTTTTTAGCCGCGGTCTCACTCCACTGCTGTCGGGAGGGCGCGCTTTTGAGACTGATATGGATGAGATAGCGTCTAAGCATCGGCTTTTCTCCGCAGCACTGGTCAATAGGCGACGGCGACCGCGTACGTCTGCGTCTCCACGCCCAAATCGATCTCGACTTCTATCTGCACTAAGTAGAGGCCGGGAGGCACCAATTCCCCATCTGTGCCCGTGCCGTCCCAAGTCGGCGCGTAGGAGCCGGCTTGGGACGTGGCACTGAGCAGAGTGGCGACGCGGCGTCCAGCGAGGTCGCGCACTGTCATTGTGGTCGGTGCTCCGTTGACGCCAAACAGGTCAAAGGCCGCGACGACGATGTCGTTGGCTCCGT
>VXZF01000605.1 GCA_009845645.1 Gemmatimonadota bacterium
GGCTTTTTCAGGCCAATCTTCACAATTATTTCTTGGTATATAAAAAGTAGAAATTTGATTATTAGTTTCTCTGACATAAGAACTAACATATGTATTATCACTCCTGAACAATCCGAAAAACTGTTCGAGTTTCTCTTGAAAATAAAAAGAAAATGGATACAGAACTCGGGCCGCATATTCTCGCGCTTCGATTGTGTCACCCGTTCTTTTTTGCAAAGAATGTTTGAAAAGCGCGATTTCTTTATCTATGTCCTCTGCTTCTTCAATATCCTCTCCACGAGCGGCTTTCAAATGCAGATTCAGGGCATATTCGCAACAATGTGCAACATAGGTGATAAATTCGGCCAAATCCTCAGCCTTATCGACTTGTTCTAACGTTTTGATGTATTGCTCTCTCTCCTCTATAGCTATGATAGCCACCGTGTAGCCGTGCTTGATTAAGATCATGTTCATCAAAAGCCGCGCCATGCGTCCATTCCCATCATCAAAAGGATGGATGCGGACAAAGCGATAGTGAAACGTGGCAGCTATGATAATGGGATGCTCGCCCTCGTTTTCAGTCCGTCTGTACCAGTCTATAAGATCGCTCATCGCTGGTTTCACCTGCTCCGGCGAAGTATAGTGATATATCTCGCCGGTAGAAGTAAGCACGTTGTTTGGCTGTGTTTTATAGGTTCCAATGGTAATGAACCGCCTCGTGGGCTGTCCATCTGGTGTCATCGCATCGATTTCATAAGGCTCTTTCAACAACACTCTATGGAGATTGCGGATGAAGACCTCGTTGAGTTCTTCGTCCCTTTTAACTGCATCTTCTATTGCCTTTACCGCCTCATCATGCCCCTCAATGTCCAGATGATCGCGCATCGGCTTTCCGTGGGCAGTGAGTCCGTGAAGAATCAGGCTTCTCGTTTCTCCGAGAGTCAGGCTGTTGCCTTCTATGGCATTGGAGTGATAATTCGATTCAAGCCTGAGCTTTTGCTCTATCCGCCCCACGACATCAGCCGACAATGGACGCAATTTGTCCAGTTCCCCTTTCAGCCGATCAATTTCTTCAATGATCGTTGAGCCACTATTGCTCATTATGTCCTCATTTCCACGAACATTCGCCGCTTGAACATCGGCTCCAGCACCGATAGTCGTCGAATTGCAATGCTTGCTTTACGGCAGCATATATAATACTACCGAATGACTTCTCACACGTGCAATTGCAAGTCAAATACGAGTTCCATATTGGCCCACCACTCGCCCTCTTTTGCCTCGGGCACCTGCTGCTGAAAGGTCCGCATCAGCTCGTCCCACTCCTTCGCTTTGGGATTTTGTTCGACGTAGCGCGGGAAGTCTCGGGCTGGGTCGAACTCGTCGGTGGCAGTCATGTACATGAACATCCGCTGGCCCAAGAGAAAAATTTTCATGTCGGTGATGCCGACCTCGCCTAGGCCTTGAAGTGGCTCGGGCCAAGGGTTGGCGTGGTATGCTTTGTACTGGGCGATCAGTTCGGGATCGTCTTTCAATTCAAGGGTTAGGCCAAAGTGCTGCATTGCGTTCCTCCTTGGTTTTCAGCGCGATAGGCTGCGGCTAAAAGCGATACGGGGTGGATGACGTCCACGGCGGCTTGGGCGCGGCGGACGCCGTATTGGAGCTGGATGGCACAGCCCGTGTTGCCCGTGGCCACTGCGGTCGCGCCGGTCGCGCATACGTGCGCCATTTTGCGGTCAAGTAGCTGCATGGACAGCTCGGGTTGGGTGATGTTGTAGATGCCGGCACTGCCGCAGCACCAGTCGGCCTCTGCTAGTGGCACGAGTTGCAAATTGGGCACGGCTTGGAGCACCTCGCGCGGGGCTGCGGAAGCCCGCTGTCCGTGCTTGAGGTGGCACGACTCGTGGTAGGCGACCTGTTGTGGGGGCATTGCGGCGCGGGGCTGGCGCAAGCCGATGTCGGCGAGCCATTCGTGGACGTCCTTTACTTTTGCGCTCCACACAGCGGCCCGCTTTGCATAGGCGGGGTCGTCGGCTAGCAAGCGGTCGTAGTGCTTGCAATGCAAGCCGCAGCCGCCGGCGTTGACGACGATTGCGTCCAGATTTTCAGTGTCAAAGGCGTCGATGTTGAGCCGCGCCTGCTGCTGCGCCTGTTCGACTGCGCCGTTGTGCGCGTGCAGCGAGCCGCAACAGGCTTGGCCGTCCGGCAGCAGCACTTGGCAGCCGTTGTGCTGTAAGACGCATATGGTATCGGCGTTTACCTCGGCAAAGGATATGTCTTGGACGCAGCCGGCCAACAGCGCGACTCGGTAGCGCGGTGCAGGCGGATTCGCCTGTTGCAAATCTCGGCGGTACAACTGGTCGGTAAAGCGCGGAGAAATCTGCGGTGCCAGCGGCTCCAGATTCCCCAAGCCAAAGGGCAGCAGCCTGAGGAGGCCGCTGTGGCGCGCCAGTGTTTGCAGGCCACTGCGCTGGAATGCGCGCAGCAAGCGCGCCACTGCTCGCAAGCGCGTCTGTTTGGCAAAGAGCCAGCCGAGGATCCAACGGCGCACAAAATTCCGTACTGTGCCGTCGAGCAAGCCCTGCCGCTCCACTTCGGCGCGGGCGCTTTCAAATAGCGCGGCGTAATCCACGCCAGCCGGACACGCGGTCTGACAGGCGAGGCAGCCGAGGCAGAAGTACATCTCTTCGGCAAAGGTCACACCCGCCTCTAGCTCGCCATCGGCGATGGCTCGCATCAGGGCGATCCGTCCCCTTGGCGAAGAGCGCTCGTTCAGGGTCGCGTCGTACGTCGGGCAGGTCGGCAGGCACATACCGCAGTGCATGCACTGCTGGAGGATCGAGTAATCCAAGTCTCGGAGCAAGTTCAGGCCGTCGTCGCTCAATCGAACATGTTCCCTGGGTTTAAGATGCCCTTGGGGTCGAAGGCGGTCTTGACCCGCTTGAGAATTTCCAGCCCCACTGGCCCGAGTTGCCCGGGCAAGTAAGGTTTTTTGGCCAAGCCGACTCCGTGCTCGCCCGTGATGGTCCCACCCAATTCGACGGCGTGGTCAAAAACCTCGGCCATGGCCTTTTCGACGCGGGCCATTTCCTCGGTGTCGCGCTCGTCGCACAGGAAGGTGGGGTGCAGGTTGCCGTCGCCGAAGTGGCCGAAGGTTCCCACCTGCACTTGGTGCCGCTGGCCGACCTCCTGCACGTAGGCGACCATGGCGGCTAGCTCGCTGCGCGGCACGGTGACGTCCTCCAGCACGACCGTCGGTGCCAGTCGCGCCAGCGCGCTAAAGGCCGTGCGCCGGGCCGCGGCGAGTTGCTGGGCCTCTGCGTCTGAGGCAGCTAGCCGCACCGAGCGGGCACCGCCCTCGCGGGCAATGGCCTCGATCTGGGCGGCCTGCTCGGCGACCTGCGCTGGGTGCCCATCTACTTCCATTAGCAGCACGGCCTCGCAATCCGTTGGCAGGCCAATGCCGGCGTGGGCCTCTACGCATTCGATAGTAGTGCGGTCGAGGAATTCGAGGGTGCAGGGGATGATTTTTTGCGCGATAATCGCCGAGACTGTGGCCGCTGCCTGCGTCATCTCGTCGTAGAGGCCGAGTAGGGTCTTTTTGCTTGCAGGTGCTGGGACTAGTTTCAGCGTGATCTTGGTAATGACGCCGAGCATCCCCTCGGAGCCGATGAAGAGGTCTTTGAGCGTGAACCCCGCCACGTCCTTGACGCATTTGTTACCAGTTTCTAAAACCTGCCCGTCGGCTAGAACCACTTCCAACCCCATCACGTAGTCGCGCGTCACACCGTACTTTAATCCGCGCAGTCCCCCGGAATTGTTGGCCACATTGCCGCCGATAGTCGAGATTTTAATTGAGCCGGGATCAGGGGGATAAAATAGGCCAGCAGCTTGGGCCGCGTCGGCAATTTGCTGGGTGAGGACTCCCGGTTGGACGACTATTACTAGGTTGGCCGAGTCTAGCTCTAGGATCTGGTTGAGCCGGACCAAACAGAGTGCGACCCCTCCTTGCGAGGGAACCGACCCTCCGGCTAATCCAGTGCCCGAGCCGCGCGGTACCACGGGTACTCCGCGCTGGTTGCACAGGACCAAGAGTTGGGAAATCTCCTCCCGACTTTCTGGCAACGCCACGCAAGCGGGTCGCTGGTGCAGCAGGGCAGTTCCATCGAAGGCATAGACGCTGCAATCCTCGTCCGAGGTCAACAATTGGTCTGGACGCAAGAAGGTGCCGAGATCGCTTATCAGGGCGGCGTGGTCCATCGCGGTGCGCCCTCTTACGCACTTGGATACCGCAGTCGCTGCAACTCGTCGGGCAGGTGCTCGGTGCGGTTGAGATATCTGATAACCGTGGTGCTGGGCGTGAGCGCGATGCGAGTAATCGCCGTGTTGTCGTGCTCGTAATAGGAGCCGTCGTCCCGTGCTTGGTTGCCCAGGGCCGAAAGCAACAGGCTCATAAAGCCGCCGTGGGTTACAAATCCGATGCGCGTCTTTTCCTCCGCCCGCGCTCGCAAGTCTGCGGCTACGCCGATAGCGCGGCGCTGGGCCTGCTGATCTGTTTCTTTGCCCGCGTCCCACCATCCGTCTTCGCCGACTTCCGCCGATGGGATGCTAGAGGGAAAACGCGCGGCAATTTCCGCTCGCGTCAGGCCGGGATAGCCAACGGTTCCCCGCTCGCCGCCGTGGTCGAGGAAAATGCCGCCCATCTCGTGAATAGCTACCCAGATCTCCGACTTATATCCCATTGCCTGTCCGATCGCTTGCGCCGTGTGTAGGGTGCGGATCATTGGACTGCAATAAAGCCGATCGAAGAAGGGGCGATCCTCTGCGCGCTCGGTTGGGGCGAGGTGCAACCCCTCTGCTATATACGCAGCTACTCGTTCGGCCTGTACTCGGCCTTTAGCGGTCAATTCGGGATCGGCGACGCGCTGGCTAACATCGGCTAGCGCATTGTTGGTGGACTCGCCGTGGCGAATCAGAAATAGGTCCATGGCATCCTCAAAAGTGATATGGTTATCAAGGGCGTTGTTGGTGGACTCGCCGTGCCGGATCAGAAACAGGTCCATGGCATTCTTGACAGTAGTATAGATAGTGGTTAGTGGTTAATGACCACCTACTACCGAACCACCAACGTTATGGATATTAAAGTAATTCAAGGAGCTATTCAAAAACAGGACGCGGACGTTTTGGTGGTCAATCTCTTTGCCGGAGCGCGCCCAGGCGGGGCTACGGGTGCGGTTGATCAAGCCCTTGGCGGTCAAATCTCGGCGGCGATTGACTTGGGCGACTTCGAGGGCAAGGCCGGCCAGACCTTGCTGCTGTACACGCACAGCCAGATTCTAGCGCCGCGTGTGCTCGTCGTCGGCTTGGGCGAGCAGGAGGGCTTTGACCTCGAAAGGGCGCGCCGTGCTACGGGCACGGCTATCGGCACCCTCGGTCGCTTGGGTGCCAATAGCGCGGCTACCATCCTGCACGGCACGGGTGCGGGTAACCTGCCCGTCGAACCAGCCGCACAAGCTGTGGCCGAAGCATCGCTGTTGGCGGCCTATCGCTTTGATGAGTACCGCTCGCGCCCCCGTCCGCAGTCGCTGGCCAAGCTGCACATCGTAGAGTTCGACTCGACTAAGCTCAGAGAAGCGCGGCGCGGAGTTCGGCGGGGCCGTGCGCTCGCCGAGGCCACCTGTCTCGCTCGCGACTTGGTCAACCATCCCGGCGGCGAAGTTACTCCGGCCTACTTGGCCCGCGCGGCCCGCCGCCTAGCCAAAACCCACGATCTGCGCTGCCGGGTCTTCAGCGCAAAGGGCTTGGCCGAGTTAGGCATGGGTGCCCTAGTGGCCGTTGGTCAGGGCAGTGCCAATAAGCCGCGTTTTATCGTCCTTGAACACGGCCCCCGCCGAGGGAAACCGCTGGTGTTTGTCGGCAAGGGCATCACCTTCGATAGCGGTGGCCTCTCGCTCAAGACCGTCGAAGGCATCCGCACGATGAAGACCGACATGTCCGGTGCTGCTGCCGTCTTGGGTGCTATGCAAGCGGTGGCCGCGCTCGGCCTCAAGCGGCGGGTCGTCGGCCTGATCGCCGCGGCCGAGAACATGCCCTCCAGCACTGCCTTCCGCCCCGACGATGTGCTGCACACCCTCGCGGGTAAGACCATTGAGATTGTCAGCACGGATGCTGAAGGCCGTCTCGTCTTAGCCGATGCACTCGCTTACGCTACCCGCTACGAGCCGGCTGCGGTCGTCGATCTGGCGACCCTCACCGGCGCTTGTGTAACCGCGCTGGGGCACCACGCTTCGGGCCTTTTTGCCAACGACGACGACTTGGCGGATCGGCTGCTCGACGCCGGGGAGCAAACTGGGGAGCGACTCTGGCGCTTGCCGCTGTGGCCCGAGTATCGCGACCAGATCGACAGCGATATCGCCGACATGAAAAACTCTGGCGGTCGGCCAGCCGGTGCCAGTACGGCCGCGGCGCTGTTGGCCGAATTCGCCGACTATTCTTGGGCGCACCTCGACATTGCCGGCACTGCTTGGTGCACAAAGGCCAAACCCTACGTGCCGCGAGGCGGCGTCGGCATCGGCGTGCGCTTGTTGACCCAACTTGCCCTCGATTGGAGCCCATCATGACTATTCGCACGATCCACGTAGGGGCTGGTGGCCGCGGCCGCTGGCCCCTGAATCGCTTCCGCGACCGCACCGACTTCGAGGCCGTCGCCTTAGTCGATGTTAATGAGGAAAACCTCGCCACGGCACGGGAGACTACCGGCCTAGGCGAAGAGGCGTGTTTTTCTACGCCCGCCGCCGCCCTGCAAGCTGTTGATGCAGACGCCGTGGTGGTCATTACGCCGCCCGACCTGCACGCTGGTCAGTGCTTGGAGGCGGTCCGCGCTGGCAAGCATGTACTAGTCGAAAAGCCCTTTACCAAAGATCTCGGCCAAGCGCGGCAGATCGTCGCCGAGGCGAGCGAACGCGGCCTCAAAGTCGCCGTCACCCAAAACGCCCGCTACTATCCGCCGGTCTTAACCATCCGCCGCCTGCTGCAAAGCGGCGACTTGGGCCAGCCTTCCTTTGGCCTGATGACCAAATACGGCTGGCGTCCTCGCGTTCATCATTCGGGCGCGGACCTGCACGCCTACTTGTGGGAGCGCGGCATCCACGACTTCGATCAATTGCGCCACCTGCTCGACTCCGAGCCCAAGCGGCTTTTTTGCAACAGCTTCAATCCGCCTTGGAGTCCGTACAGCGGCGGCTCGGCCATCGACGGCTGGATTGAGTTCCACAACGGCACCACGTTCAATTTTCAGTGTACCTTTGCTACCCATAAAGGTGGTTCTAGCTGGCGGCTGGACTGCGAGAAGGGCACGGTCGAAGAGGTCTCCGGCGGCTTGGCGATCCGGCGGCCTGGGGCCGATACAGACGAGATCATACCTATGGACGAAAACCCCCATCCCGAGGAAGTCCTCTTAGACGGCTTCCGCGACTACGTGCTCAACGA
>VXZF01000113.1 GCA_009845645.1 Gemmatimonadota bacterium
GCGGCGACGAAATCCTCAATCATCGGCAGATCGAACAGCTTCTCCTGCAGCGGCTCCACCTCAATCCTCTCAGTTCCATCGGGCAACTCCAGAATCAGGTGATCCGTCGTCAACTCCAGCGGGTCGATCAGTATCCTGCCGCCATCGCCGTCGATCTGGGCAAAGTCGCGACGCGGTGGCGAGGTCAGAATAGTCGAGTGCATGCCGATCCCACCACCCTCGAAGCGCACGATCAGGGCGTCGGTGTCATCGACGGGCCAGTCGTGGTCAACCGCGTCGACCACGGCGCTCACCGACTGCGGCCGGCCGCCGAAGTTCAACAGCACTTCGATGCGGTGAGACGCCATTTCCATCAGGGCGCCGCCGATGCCCGGTTCGATCCGCCAATCCCCCGCTTCCGGATCCCAGCGCCCGCTGTAATGGGTGCGCGCGAAAACGACCCGGCCGATGCGGCCCGCAGCGATCAACCGCTTGGCCGCGACCACTTGCGGACAGGTGCGGCGGCGATAGGCAACCGCCAGGGTCACGCCGTGAGCCTGGCACGCAGCGATCATTTCGCGACACTCGGCGGCGTTTCTCGCCATCGGCTTCTCGCACAGTACGTGCTTTCCGTGCTCCGCCGCCAAGCAGGTGTAGTCGCAATGGGTATCGGTCGGCGTCGACACGATGACAGCCTCCACCCGGTCGTCGCGCACCAACTCCGCCGCCGAGCCGTACGCGCGCGGGCCATTGAATCGCGCCGCGAATGCCTTAGCGGCCTCGAGGTCGCGACGGCAGACGGCGACGAGGTCGGTCCGTTCCGAAGCCAACAGGCTCGGCCCGAACGAATTCTCGGCTATGGAGCCGCAGCCAATGATGCCAAATTTCACGGTGAAGTCCTTTCCCGGCGAGGCGGAGGCCCGTCTCCCCGTCTCATGGTTCAGCGCTCAACTCCCTCGCCCATCTGCGCCGTGGCGGTCAACTCTTCCCACTTCGTCTCTCCAAAGCCGACGTTGTACTCCATGTTGAAGAGCAGCCGATCTTCGGCGAAGCGGAAAGTCAGCAGGGGGCGGAAGGGCGTCTCGTAGAAGCAGAGCCTCGCGTTGTAGGTGCCGTCCGCGCTCCATGCGCCGCTGGCGGCGATCGGTTGAGAATGGTCGCTGTCGAATGAGGTGCTGCCCTCCACCCAAGCCCCGTGGCCGATGCGGATCGGGTGCTCGACGCCAGACGCGTCCTCGACGGTCACCAGCGTTTCCTCCTCGCCGAAAGCAAAGGTAACCGCCCGCAGGTCGCGCTCGTTGGACGCAAACACAAACCTCCGCCCCGAATGTTTGCTGGCCAGCGCAGAGGTGGACAATCCTTCTTGCGGCGCGAGGGACAGGCCCCTCAACCGCTTGGCCAGCGGGCCGTTATCGGCCGGCGGCAGGGCTTCATGCTCCATCGCCGGCAGCAGGTGATCCCAGACCAGATCAAGCACCTGCTGCATGTCGCTCACGCTGGCGGTGATGGCCACCACTGCGTCCTGGTCGGGCATGACGATGCAGTACTGGCCGAAGGCGCCGTCGCCCCGGTAGGCATTGTGCCGACAGCGCCAGAACTGGTAGCCGTAACCCTGGTCCCAGTCGCTGTCGGGGTCGCTGCCATTGGAGGTCTGCAGGGCGGTGGCCTCCGCCACCCACCACTCCGGGAGCAGTTGCCGGTCATCCCACATCCCCCGCTGTAGCAGCAACTGGCCGAAGCGGGCGATATCCTCGGTGCGAATTCTCAGTCCCCAGCCACCGACGTTGTAGCCCTCGCCATCGCTCTGCCAGGTGGCGCCCTCAATCCCCAAGGGCGCGAAGAGCCTCGGTGTCAGGTAGTCGATCAGGGTCCCGCCCGTCAGCCGCTGAACCATCAAGCCGGCCATGTAGGTGGCTCCCGTGTTATAGACGAAGTGGGTCCCGGGCTTGAGGCCCACCGGCACGGCGAGAAAGGACTCAGCCCAAGTGTCCCGCTCGGTTGACCAGAAGGCGTCGGCCTGCTCCTTCAGGTGACCGGTGTTCATGCGCAGCAGATCCCGCACGCGCATCGCCGCAAGGTTTTCGTCCGGCTCGGCAGGGGCTTCCTCGGGAAAGTGGTCGAGGACCAAGTCGTCGAGGCTCATCAGCCCTTCCTCGACCGCCAGACCCACCGCTGTGGAGGTGAAGCTCTTGCTCAGAGAGTAGAGGCGATGGGGGCTGTCGGGGTTGTAGGGGTACCACCAGCCCTCGGCCACCACTTTCCCTCCGCGCAGCAGCATGAAGCTGTGCAGGGCATCGATCGAATCCTCGGCCGCATCGACGAAGCCGAGAATGGCCTGACTGGAGATGCCCTGAGCCTCGGGGGTACTGCGCTCAAGGGCGGCGACTGGCTGGTTGGCGTAGAGCATCAGCATAAATAGCAGGAGAAAGGCGCGAAACATGAGCAAAATCCTGGAAAGAGTTGGTGGTCTATTAGAGAATGGATCGACATCCAACTATTGGTTATGTCCTTGAAGAACGGTCAGTGCATCCCACGTCGCCGGAAATCCTCCGAAGGCGCTCATCTGCAACACGACCTCCTCAATCTCCGTCTTTGTGGCTCCACAACCAAGGGCTCGGTCGATGTGAACAGCAAGCTGTTCCGGCCTACCGAGAACCGTCAAGGCCGCGATCGTGCACAGCAGACGGGTCTTGATATCCAGCCCCGTCCGTCCGTACAGGTCGTGCATCACGTGCGTCATCACGAGTCGCTCAAACTCTGGATGAAGTGTGCGCATCTTCTTGGCAGAGGCCTCTGCAGCAGCTTCTCCGAGCATCGTCGAGAGAATACTGCGCCCTGCTTCGTAGCGTTCACTTTCAGTCATACATCCTCCCCTGATCGGTTGCACTCTCGCTGGGTCTTTCGGGCATGTGCTGTGGTAGGGGGCCAGAGGGCGGAATCTGACCTCAGCCGTAGGCACCCTTCTCGTGGCGGCCGAGCAAACGCTGTAGACGGGGCGAGGCACCCTCCATCACGTGCGGCGGCATGCGGTAGTCGATAAAGGGGTAGAAGCGCTGGGAGATAAAGCGCTTGCTGTACGTGACGCCGGCCATAAAGCGAGTGCGATCCGAGGCATTGGGAGCACCTCGGTGCCAGATCTGGTTGTTGAACATATAAGCGTCGCCAGCCCGGGCGAATAAGGAAATCGGTCCAGTCCCGCAAAATGTGGGCTTGTCTTGCTCGGCGGGCCTGCGGCCAGCGCGATGGCTGCCAGGCACGACCTGCGTGGGGCCGTATTCAATGCTCTCTACATCGCTGACCGGGGTGAAGATCTGCAGCACAAAGCAGGGCATGGTAATGCACGGGTCGTGCTGTTCCACCTCATCGGGTAGGGGAAAGTGGATCAAATCGTCGAGGTGCCAGCCGCCGGGGCCGTCGGGTACTTTGCTGGAGTCGGGCTCGGTGTACAGGGCGTTTTGCGACATGAGGTGGCAGTTGTCGCCCAAGATGGCTTCGGCTAAGCTGACAAACGGCTCGCGAACTACCAAGTCGCGGAATGCCTCGCTATATTCGAACATGCGCATGAGGCTGATGCCGCGGATGTGATCGCCTGCTTCGTCGTTTAGGATGCGGGGATCGGCGACTTTGCGCGCCATGGCCTCGCGCAGGGCCTCGACCTCGTCGCCTGCGAGGACGGGCCCCAAGCGATAGTAGCCGTCGCGGTTGAACTGCTCGATGATGCGCTGGGTTTCTTCCGGCGAGTACGGCCGGCCTTCTGCAATGGGACTGGACATGGGATTTTAGCTGGGCAAGAGGGTGGACAGGTCGGCTGCAAAATAGTGCACGACCTTGCCAACGCCAAATCAACACAAGAACAAATCTTGCGTCAGGCGCTGCAAAGGAGGCTCCTATGAAAGGACGAGTCGCATGGCTATGGCTAGCCGCCATCTGCCTAACGGGCAATGTCGTTGGGGTCTCGGGGCAAGGAATCGACGTGCACCTATCTAAAATCGACGCAGGGGTAGCTTGGGTTAGTTCGTACTGGGGCTACAACGCCCCCAAACTAGTGTACGATGGCGAGAGCTATTACACGGTCGCTCTGTGGGGGTCTGAGCAGGCCACCGCACAAGGGGCGCTCTACCAATTGCGCGACGGGCAGTGGCGCCGGGGCTACGAGTGGGACGGTTTGAACTACCAGCCGGGCATGGTATTGCTCGACGAGCAACGGCGGCTACTCCTGATCTATCCAAAGATCAACGCAAAGCCAGTCATTCTGCGGTCCACGGCACCGGGACAGATCGATCAGTTCGAGCAACTCGAAGTGCCGGACGCTATTGGCAAGGCCGGGTACATGGGCGCTGGCATTTACGACGAGCGCCTAGTCATCGGCTATATCGGCGATCCAGCGACCTATACCTTCAAGACGGCCATGCTCGATTTGCGCACCGGCACTTGGGACGGCCCCTACGTCCTCGCTCCGGCGCAAAGAACAGAGGTACCGTGGACGACTTGGCTCTACCCGGTCATTCAGCCAGATGAGACGGGTTATCACTTGCTGGTGAGCAATCAGCCCGACCCCAGAGCGCTCTACAACCGCATCCTCTACATGCACTTGCCGTACGGCGATCCCGGTCAAGTCGCGCCCGAGGTCGTAGTCGAGATCGCGCCCGAAGGCGATTTTATCGCTTTCGGCGAGGCCATGTGGCGCGACTTAGATGGCTATATTTACGTCACCGGACAGTACCAATCCCCCGGACAGACCAATCAACTCTTCGTCTTTGTCCGCGACCCACATACGGGCGCGTGGACCCGCCAAGCGCTGAGCAATGCGCAGGTGGCTGCGGCCTACCAAAGACCCGGTGGAAACCGTGCTGTGTGGATAGCCAGCACGTACGGGTCCGACTTGCGGCTCTATAGATCGGACGATCGCGGGAGTAGCTGGCAGGAGGAGCCGCTGGTCGATTTGGCCAGCTACGGCCTAGTCTCCAGTTTCTTCCTTCACGGCATTTCCCCGGCCAGCGGCAGCCTGATGCCGAGCTTGCCCACTGCGGTATTCAGCGCCGGGCCTCACCCCAACTACGAACTGTGGTTCGTCCAGTTCGACATTGCCGAGCCACTTCAACCAACTCGCAGTCGCACGCCCCCCTCTACTAACTCCAGGTCGTAGCGATTGAGGGGATTTTGCGCCGGCCCTCGGGTGGGCTCTCCCGCCCGATTAAAGGTCGATCCATGGCAAGGACAAATTAAAAAATGCTCTCTGGGGCGCACTTGACACCCCTGATGCGGACAAGTGGCCCCCAGAGCTTGCAAGGGCGGTTCCCCACCGCGCAACAAGACGATGGCTTCGGGCAAGTCAGAGCCTTGCAGGAGCCCGGCGTTGCCCTTTCTAAACAATTCGTTTAACTGATTGTCCGACAAAAAAACAGCCCCATCTCTTACCACTGCATAGTGCACGGGCACAGTAGCGCATCCGAGCAGGGAGTGGCCGGCCAAGCAAACTCCGCCCAAGTGGGCTAAGAAACTGCGCCGCGGCATTTTTTCGGCCCCGTTCTCCACAACACCTCCTAGAAATAAGTAGCCGCACTGAAGAGCAAGGCAGCCCCGCGAACCAGGTTGTCAAAGGCGTCGCGCTGCCAATTGCGCTGGTAATCTACCTTGAACACGGCCTCCTCCTCGGGGCGAAAATTGAGCCCCAGACTGAGGCGGCGGTGGCTGTCGCCGTCGATATCCGCATCGAAATCCACCAGGCCGTAGCGCACTATGCCGGTAAAATGGGAACGGGGCAGTTGCGCGATCCACCCACGGCCAAAGTGGGCGTTTAATTGGGCGTAGTACCCGCGTTGACTCGACTGGAAAATGGCGCTTTCCTCGGGCACGTCAATGGCGGCCCAAGCGCATTCCCCCAACCATTCAAAGGGGCCTTGGCGGACTTCCCAATCGAGGGCGAAAATGCTCAGATTGCGCTTGTCGGCAATGGCCAAACCATCGGCTTCCCAGCTATTATAGGGGCCCGTGTGCAGAGAAACCCCCACTTCGACAGCGGGCCGCGGACTCAGGCCCAAGCGCCCCACCCAAGAAGGGCGATTGTTGTTGTCGATAAAGTTGCCCCGTCCCGCGGCAATGCGGGTGCCCTCGGGCCGACCCCCTACTACTCGATCGTCAAATCCGTTTACTGCGTACAACTCGTAGGTCATCCGGGCTTGGGGAGTGGGATGGACAGAGCCGTAAAACCCCATGCCTCCCTCTGACAGAGCCGTGGGGATGATCTGGGTGCTGACCAGAGGTCGGTCGGTGAAGTCGTTGGTCGGGCTGTCGTGGGACAAATTGAAACGCCCCAGGGGGGACAGGATAATGCCGCCCCTAAAGGTGAGGAACGGGTGGATTTCAAAGTCGATGAGGGCGAGTTCTATTTTGATCTCCTCGCCCCCCTCCTCAAATTCCAGTTCCGAGGCCACGCGGAGGCGGTCGGATACCGGCGTATAGGTAAAGATATTGAAGCGCTTGGGCTCAAAAGTCAGTTCCTCGGTAATTCCCTCTTCGCGCTCGTAGCGGAAGTGAACCTCAGTATAGCCGCCAAAGTACGTGCGGCCCCCAATCCCCTTGATAAAGGGCTTGTCGCCAATGCCACCCCGCACTAGGGGCGTTTCGCCCTCCTCGGCTACCGCCACCCCCACGAGTGGGCACAGCAGGCTCATCAGCATTCTCAATATCACGGCCTTACTTCTCTTCTCAAAGCGATTCCAAAAAGGCGATCAGGGCCTCCTGATCCGCCTGATCCAGGGCCATGTACGCGTCCTGGCTGGCCGCGGATTCGCCCCCGTGGCGCACAATGGCATCGTGCAAGGTGGTCGATTGGCCGTCGTGCATATAAAAAGCTTGCCCTCCTAGGAAATCGGGCACTAGACGCAAGCCCCACAAAGGCGCAGTGCGCCACTCTCGTCCCGTGGCGTCGCCATCGGGGCGATTATCGGCCAATCCCTCCCCCATGTCGTGGAGCAACAGATCGGAGTACAGGTGGGCGTCCACATAGCTCAAGGCAGGTACCGAACTGGCCCCCGTGCGCATGGTGGGCACGTGGCAGGTATGGCACTGAGCCTGGTGGAACAGGGCCTCGCCGCGCTCGACTTGGGGCGTGATGGGACCCCGTTTGGGCGGGGCCAGCAACCGCACGTACATCACCGTAGTCAGCACAGTGGCAGCCGAAATCTCTGGATCGGGCACTTGGTCGCCCAGCGCTACTCCGCCGGCCTGGGCATGGCTGTTCTCCTCGGGCAGAAAGTCGCTGGTGATGCCTATATCCTCGTGATAGGCCTCCACCACCTGCTGCAGTAGAGACGAGACCTGGGCCTTGCGCGAAAAGCGCCCTAGCTGGATCCCGTCCCCTCCACCCACGTGGGCTTCGGAGACGTAGTCGGGCGAGCTAACCCAGTGGGCCCGGCCCGATATGCCGTCGCCATCCGCATCGTCGGGGTCTTCGCGCG
>VXZF01000112.1 GCA_009845645.1 Gemmatimonadota bacterium
CGACAGCGTCACGTGCTGCGGCTCCGAGAGTGTGAAGTGGATCGTGGTGACCGGATTGAAGGGATTCGGGTAGATGCTGTCGAGCTTCGTCTTCTGGGGTGCCACTTGGTCCGAGGCAGCGCTGGTTATTGATGTCGCCCGACCTCTATGGGCCAGCCCTCCAGCAACTCGTGCCAGGGGGCGACGGGCAGATTGCCGTCTTGGTCGCGGGCGTACCCGAACATGCGCCACCTTCCCCCGAGGGCCTGATCGGACACCCTAAATCGCGTTGTGAAGTGAATGCGGTCGCGGCCGGCGGTTCCCCAAGCCGTCTCTGTGCCGTCGACGTACAGGCCCTCGATCCCCGTGAGATCCGTCCAATCCGCTGAACCCTCTTCCTCCCTCGCGTACACGGACCCACTGGCACCGCGAATGAAGTAGCTGTCGCTGGCTGAGAACTTCTCCAGAGCGATGCGGTCGCCGGTGGCGGAGGCGAGGTGCCCGGAGCTGATGAGCTGGACGCCGATCTCGGCGATGTCATTCGCGCCCTGAGGGTCAACGGCCAGCGCGTGCAGGTCGTACCAGGTGTTGGTCTCGAGGGTATCGACGCGTTCCTCTGCGCCGGGCAGGGTGACATACATGTGTCCGACGAAAGGACTGGGGCTCGAATCCGGGAAGGGATGGCGGGGCGCAGAGCTCAGGGCGCTGTTGTACTTGAAGAGCCGGCCGTCGACGAACAGATTGTAAGCCACGAACTTCGTCTCCCCCTCGTAGTCGTAGTCGTCCACCCACAGCAGCCGACGCTACGGATCCGTGGCGTTCACGTTGTCCCCTATGTAGATGTTGTGGAGCACGGCTTCGGCGATGTAATTGCCGTTGTGCGTTGGATCGCCGAAGTCCAGCATCCGGGAGTACCCGCCGACCGAGTAGTCTCCGCAGCCGGGATCGAAGTAGTTTCCGGTGATCTCCAGGCTGCCGCTCTTGAAGGCCATGGGCCGAGTGCGCTCGAAGATGTTGTCGCGGACCACGGCTCGGATCGCGTACCCGCCTTGGGGATGGGTATCGACGCAGGCCTGCCATTGCTCCAGATCGTTGTCGTGGAAGTAGTTGTTCTCCACGGTGAACCGGGTCTGCGGGCTGTTGGAGGCAATGGAATGGCGGTTGAAGGTGAATTCGTTGCGCGATATGGCGACTTCGGAACCGCCGGTGGCCATGGTCGTCCCCGTAATGCTGATCCCATAGCCGAAGCCATTGCGATAGTTCTCGTGCAGGTAGCTTCCGGTGACCACGCCCTCGCGGGAATTCATGAAGTCGATCCCCTTGCGGAAGCGGGTGATCTCGCAGTTGTCGATTTCGAGTTGGTCGTGCCCGACAACGGCGATGCCGTCTCCTGTTCCCGCCTCGTGGGTAATGGCTCCCACGAGCTTGAGGCTTTTGAAGGTCACGGCGTCGCTGGCCACGTGGAACAGGTCGAGGTCGCTGTCTTCGGTGTAGCACACGGAGGGAGGGGAGTCCCAGTACGGCGGATCATTCGGCTCTCCCGGCTCGACCTCGCCCACGTCCACGAGTTTGGCCGCGCCGAGAAGGGTGATGCTCTTGTCGATGACGACCGTCTCGGCGAACAGGTACTCTCCCCCTAAAAACACCAGTGTGTCCCCTGTGAAGGCTCTGGACACGGCCTCCTGAACTGCCGCGCTGGTGAAGCCCTCCACCTGTAGGCCCTGGGCGGGAGCCACGAGGGCTGGCAGCAGGGCCACTAGCCACGCCCGGACGGCGGATGTCTTTGCTCTAGTCTTCTCGTTCCTCTTCTCCATCGCTCGCCATACCTTCCCTGAAAGCCCATTGTAGGAGTGTCGCATACGGCCCTTATTAGGACAATTGATATAAGAAGCCGCAACATCGCCATCCAAGAGTAGAGGAATAAACGAAAATGGCGCGGCAAAAAAAGAAAACCACTAAGAAGCAAAAGCCTTCCGACCCATTCTCGAAACTCACTTGGGAAGACCTAGAGGAAGTGCCCCGTGCCGAAGAGAAGAATAGCGTACAATAGCTGCGGCGGATGGACGAGACGAGGATTCTCATCTGACTATAGGAGCTTGTATGGAACCCCGGGAACACCATGACCATTGATCGCCAGTCAGTTCGGGTTAAGGCGTTTTGTGTCGGGCAGGCAAAGTCTGGAACGGCATCTCTCGTTGGGCTACTTTCAGCTAACTACCGAGTGGTTCACGAGCCTGAGCGCGAGGAGCTACTCAGTATGATACTTCGCGAATCTCAGGGTACACTCTCCACCGTCGACTTCCGAGAGTATCTTCTTCAGCGCGATGCCCGGCTGGACTTGGAGTATGATGTCGCTTGGGCAAACCAATTTATCATCGACCATTTGTTGCACCTTTTCCCAGCCGCGAAGTTCATAATTCTCATTCGCGATAGCTATACGTGGCTTCAATCGGTTATCGGCCACCTCGTCAGTCGCGACGTGCCCTCTGACGTTTTGGCGTTCCTCAAGTGGTGGTTTAAACCAGAACGCTATCCCCACTCGCGTCACGATCGCGCTCTTGCGGAGCAAAGACTTTTTTCGGTTGCGGCGTACTTACATGCTTGGAACCAGCACATCGACGAGTGCACTCAGTCAATTCCAGCAGATCGGCGGCTTGTACTAAGAACGCATGAGTTGGTTCGTACGCATCAGCGATTGGCAGACTTCTTGCGAATACCAGTGGATTCGCTCGATGTTGCCAGTGGACATCTAAACCGCAGCACTTGGTCGAACCGAATCGAGTCCTTCGTAGATCCAGCCTACATCGACGACATGATTCAATCGCTATGTGGAGACAACATGGCCCTGTATTTTCCCGAACTCAGAAGTGCTCAGGATGTGTCGCGGCTATGGGAAGCAGTTTCCCGAACTCAGAAGTGCTCAGGATGTGTCGCGGCTATGGGAAGCAGTGCCACGTGAAGCTCCGAGCTAAGGATCCGACAACCCAACCACTAACGAGTGACTAGCTATCCGCGCTGCGTCTCTGTCGCTCTTTGGCCTTCGGCAACTCGGCTGTGCCAAGTTAGCAAACCGTGGCAACGTTACCTGCTATGCAGCTTAAGAAACTATCCCTGCCCGTTTAAGGTTAGACTCACTATGCCCACGGCTTGACAGCCTGTGAAAAATGTATATGTTGTCGTCAAATTGCTGTGAAAAATGACGACAACATAGTCAAATGACGATTCCGCGTATATTTGCAGCCCCTAAAAAGAGCTTCTTTCTCTTAGGACCGCGCGGCGTTGGAAAAAGCACCTATTTGCGAGTCGCTTTTCCCGATGCGCACGTCATCAATTTGCTCGCCGAGGATACGTACCAGCGCCTGCTTGCAAATCCAGGGCTCCTAGCCGCAGAACTGCGGGCTGTGCCCGGCGACCGCTGGGTGGTTTTAGACGAGATGCAGAGACTGCCGGCGCTGCTCAATGAAGTACACCGTTTTATCGAAGAAAAGGGTCTGCGCTTTGTTTTGTGCGGATCGAGCGCAAGAAAGCTCAAACGGGCAGGTGTCAACCTGCTCGCAGGGCGCGCCCTGTATCGCGCAATGCACCCCTTTATTCCCGAAGAATTGGGAGAGCGGTTCGCGCTCGACGACGCTTTGCAACACGGTTTGCTGCCCATTGTATGGGATTCAGAGGACAGAGCAGAGACGCTCATTGCCTATACGCAAATGTACCTGAAAGAAGAGATTCAAGCCGAGGCTCTAGTGCGTAACCTGCCGGGATTTGCACGCTTTCTGCCCGTTGCGGCGCTCTTTCACGGTCAGACCCTGAACGTGACCAACATTGCCAGAGAAGCCCAAGTTGCCCGCACGACGGTGACGGGTTATCTGGAGATCCTAGCGGAAACGCTCCTCTGCTTTCAACTTCCTGCCTATGAGACCCGATTGCGCGTGCGCGAACGCAAATTGCCCAAGTGGTATTGGTGTGACCCCGGTATTGTGCGAGCTATGAAAAAGGGCACGACGCCTCCAACACCAGAGGAACGCGG
Source organism: Gemmatimonadota bacterium (assembly GCA_009845645.1). GTDB lineage: Bacteria > Latescibacterota > UBA2968 > UBA8231 > UBA8231. Next base: position 4,004 of record VXZF01000112.1, read on the forward strand.
TGTCCTATTTGAAGGACTGATTGCACAGTTGATTCGGTCGTACACAGACTATCGCAATCTGTGTGACGAATGCTTCTATTGGGGAACCGTTGCGCAAACTCAAACTGAGGTCGATTTCTTGCTCAAACGCGGGGGAGAATTTGTCGCCATTGAGGTCAAGTCCGGCAGTGTATTTACCGAATCTTGGTGCAAAGGGTTGAGAGTGCTAGCCGACTTAGCAGGTTTGTGCCGACGCATTGTCGTCTATCCCGAAGGGCCTGAGTTACAAACGGCAGATGGCATTGAGATTCTGCCATTATCGCAATTTTCCAATCTGTTGGCCGCTGATGCTCTGTGGTCATAAGCACCCTCGTGAAACAGGAACCAGTACCAACGCCTTCCCCCATTCTCTTGACGGGCGCAACCGGCTACATCGGCGGGCGGCTGTTGCACGTGTTGCAAAATGCCGGGCATCGGGTGCGCTGTGTAACTCGGCGTCCGGAGGCACTCCAATCTTATGTTGTGCCAACGACGGAAGTGGTCAGCGGCAACGTCCTCGACCAAGAGAGTCTAACGGGGACGATGGACGGCGTCGAGATTGCCTACTACATGGTCCATTCCATGGGTTCAAAGGGCGATTTCGAGGAACAGGACCGCCGGGCCGCGCATAACTTTGGCCAAGAGGCGCGTCGGGCGGGCGTCGAGCGGATTATCTATCTCGGCGGTCTCGGCGAAACGAGTGGGGAACTGTCCCCGCATCTTAGAAGCCGGCAGGAGGTCGCCGAGGTCTTGCGCGCATCGGGGGTGCAGGTCGTCGAGTTTCGCGCCTCTATTGTCATTGGTTCTGGCAGTCTGTCGTTTGAGATGATTCGCTCGCTGGTGGAGCGGCTTCCCGTGATGGTCACTCCGCGTTGGGTGAACGTCACTGCACAGCCGATAGCGATTGACGATCTGCTGCAATATCTCTCGGCCGCACTAGACCTAAAAACCGATGACCATGCAACTTTTGAAATCGGCGGTCCTGATTCGGTTTCTTATGGCGACCTGATGAGGGAGTACGCGCGTCAGCGCCAGCTCAGGCGGCTGATGATTCCCGTGCCGTTGTTGACGCCGCGCCTCTCTAGCCTCTGGCTCGGTCTGGTGACGCCCTTGTACGCCCGGATTGGGCGAAAACTTATCGACAGCATCCGTCACCCGACGGTCGTCCGCGACAATGCAGCCCAGCAGACCTTTCCGCACATTCGGCCCCAAGGAGTGCGCGAGGCCATCGCAAGTGCTCTTGGCAACGAAGGCCGCGAATGTGCTGCAACGCACTGGGCCGATGCGCATCAACGGGAGCCTGCGAAGGAACGGGGCGCGGAAAGTCGTGCTAGCCGACCAAGAGCAAGCGACGGTGAGGAGAATTCTTTATGACGATAAAAATCAACCAAACGACCCTCGTGCTAGTGCGCGGAGATATTACAGGGGAACGAGTCGATGCGATTGCCAACGCTGCCAACGAGGGACTCATGGGCGGTGGTGGTGTCGATGGTGCCATTCATCGCGCTGGGGGACCGGTCATTGCGGCGGAATGCAGCGCAATTCGCGCCAAGCAGGGCGGTTGTCCCACGGGTCAAGCTGTCATCACGACGGGGGGCAACCTTCCTGCGAAGTACATCATCCATACCGTAGGGCCGATCTGGCGAGGCGGAACTGCTGGTGAGGCCGAACTTCTTGCTAGCTGTTATCGGGAGAGCTTAGGACTCGCAGTGGAGCACGGCATCAAGACGATTGCCTTCCCTTCTATCAGCACTGGCGTGTACGGTTATCCGGTTGATCAAGCCGCGGTCATCGCGCTCAATGAGGTGAAGCAATTCCTCGAAGCGCATGATTATCTCGATGAGGTGCGCTTTGTCCTCTTCGATGATGTGACGTACGGGGCTTACGAGAATGCCCTAGCGACGATGAAAGTGTAACGCTAGCTCGTCGGGCGGACGCGAGGACCATTCAGCAGTCGGCCTAGCCAGGTGTAGCGGACGAGAAATTGGTAGATCAGCAGTAGAAGGCTGGTGACGACGAGAAAGACTAGGAAGTACTTTATCCCTGAAGAAAGCGGCCAATCGCGCACGGCTAATTGAGTGCCGATGACTAGTGGTACGTGCGTCACGTACAGCCAGTACGACGAATCCGACACGTAGCGAATGGTTTTGTTTTCGCGGGTGCAGAGTTTGCGGAACAAGCCGATGAATCCAAAGGTCATCATCCAAGCGTAGATCACCTGCAACGCCACCGCTGCCGTTCGGGCCATAGCCGGATCGAATATCTCCTGGCGAAATCCGAATGCACCCGTTGAAAATTCGAGCCCGAACGGGAAGACGATGAATAGTCCTACGGGAAGCGCCAACCACCACCATTTTCCGACCCGGCCGTCTGGATCGTCGCAGTCAAAATACAGAGCGCCAAAAAAGAAAAAGAGGGCGTAGTAAAATAATATGTGCGGCATGGGCAGAAGGCCCGAGGAGGTGTCCGGGCCAAAACTGGGTATGACCAGTCCCATGAGCGACTGTGGGATCATGGTCAGAGGGATCAAATAGAGAAAGCGAACGGGTGAAAGAATCAGCCACTTGGGTGGGCTTTGCCATTTTAGCCAATCGGCGAGGCGGGCGTAGAGTGCGAAGACGAGGACCAACCAGCAGAGGAACCACAAAAACCAGAGATGGTGAAAAAGTGGCACGGCAAAGATCGGCGACGCCATCGCTTTGAGGAACTCGGCCGATTCCTCTTCTGTCTCGTCGGTTTTTTCTTGACCTTCGCCAGTGGGGGATTGTTTGAAAAGTCCGGCGATTTCAACGCGGCCGTCCTCAACTTGTCGCGCATCGAGTTCGATCTGCAACAAGCCCGCTAAATACCGCGTCAGTTCCCAGTCTACCTCCAAAGCCGTCCGAGGCGTATCGCCGTTGTTGTTTTTTGCCTCAGGATCTGCTCCGCGCTGAAGCAGCAGTTTGGCGACCTCCACTCGTCCTAGGAAAGCGGCTGCGTGCAAGGGCGTTCCGCCGTCTTTGGTGCGGCCATTGACCGCAGCCCCGTTTTGCAGCAGCCGATCGACGGCTTCAAGTTGGCCAACCAGCGCGGCCCATACTAGGGGAGTTTGCCCGAATGCCGGATCGGTCCCATCGATATCGGCCCCGCCTTGCAGGTGCCGTTCAATAGCGGCGAGGTCCCCGTTCTTGGCTGCACTCCAAATATTGTCTTTTTCGGCCTTGGCCGCGTTGGCTTCTAATCCAGATGCAATGGCCCAGCCGCTGATCCAGTTTACCGCGGGAACGATTGTTACTAGTCCGAGTAGAAACGGCAGCAACACGCGGCGAAAGCGGTGGGAGAGCAGTGATTTTAAACCGCGACCGCGCCAAAGCATGGCCGTGAAAAAGCCGCTCAGCACAAAGAACACCG
>VXZF01000427.1 GCA_009845645.1 Gemmatimonadota bacterium
CATCGTCGGTGGGCTGTCGGAGACTGTTGAGTGGAATAAGGTCACTTTGACCTGGAATGAATTGACAGGCGAAGATTTTAAGAATTATCTCGTCTACCGCAATCCGCCCACCCTTTCCAACAATCCCAACGTGGACAGCGACGGCTATGTCTTGTTTGGGGTCACAGACTCAGAGTCATATTCTGATGGTTCTGTGATTACTGGTAACACCTACCAGTACCGTATATACGTCAATTACCATACTGCTGAGCCAAATTATTCCCTGTGTGATGCTCATATTCTAGATGGTAGGGTTGATGACTGGTTTGAATGCTTAGAGGAACAGGATAATAATACTCCTACCCATGATCCAAGTCGGTATGCGCAGACGAGTGAGATAACAATTCCAGAACCAACACCAACTCCTCCACAAAATCTTCGCATTGTGCGAGCTGACCCAGGCTATATTGAGATCGCTTGGGATAGACCAGAGGGGGCTAGGGGTGATAGAAACGTGATAAAGAAGTACTGGCGGAATCCCGAACATGGTCCTTGCAGCTCGGGACCGGTAGCAGCTCACTGTCCCGAGAAAACGATTAACCCTATCGGCAGGATTTGGCAAGACCGTCGAGTGCTCGGAGGGACTACTGTGTACACGGTATCCAATGCGGTGAAATGGACGGATCAAAAGGCCACGATTGAAGTGGCGACCAACGAGGCTCCTTCTCCGACGATCAATCGGCCTTCTGGTGTGGAAGTATCAGCAAAAACTACTCATGACGTAGATCGGGGCACTGACGGGAGTCAGCCGGGTGCAATTGTGTCTGTTAGATGGAGTACTGGCAAGGTTCCGGCTTATATCGTCCAATATCGAGAATCTGGAGGCCAATGGACAGAAGGCAAGATAAAGCAATCAACCGGATGGCCGGATAAGTATGGACTAGATGGCAATGATCCCTACGAATTTCCTCAGACTTCGGATTCAGAATCTTACCCATGTGGATTTAACACCACCTACCAGGTACGGGTTGGCACCTGCGAAGAAGTGGATTGCAGTGGAAATATACTTTGGGCTGGAGAGAGAAGCGTTAGCGCAGGCAGCAATCGATACCCGCATTTAGACGATTGTCAATAATTGATGCGCAAGATCACCCGCGCCAAATCGAGTAGCGTATCAATCGCCGAGATAGCCTTGGTCTGCCCAGACTTTGCTCGCCAGCTTTTTCGCTGCGGTGTCCGGTTCGATCTCACCCAAAATACTGCTAGGCGGCTGCCCTCTCTTTTTGCGCTCGGGGTCGGGCGACCAGTCGTCTTTGGCGTATTTTTTGCGCACTGACTCGCGGCGGAAATCGGGTATTTCCATTGGTGCTGCGTCGTTTAGCGCCGAGCGCCACGCTTGGATGCCAGCAATGCTCATGTCGATGCCGCGGTACACGTCGAGATAGGGCGGCTCGCCGGTGCGGATAGCCTCGGCAAAGTGGTAGCTGGTAAAAAAATCGCCGCCGCCGTGGCCGGCACGCGTTGCTAGGCCATGGTGCACGGGGAAGTTGGGGCTGTACACGGTTTCGACTGGATCGCTCTTGCGCTTTTCCCACGGCTCGTACCACACGCGCAGCCGCTGTTTGTCGCCGTGGCGGCAGTTTTCCATCACGCCCTTGTTGCCGTGGATGCGGACGTAGTTGCCGTGGCCGCGCAGCGCGCCGTGTAGCGACTTCATCACTGCGTCGTTATCCATCCGACAGATAACTACTGCGGCGGTGTCACTGCGGTTCATGTGCAGCGTTTGGGTGGGGTCCGCGAAGTCAAAGGGGATGACAAAGCCGTTTACTTTTACGGGCCGGGTGTCGGTGATGTACATGACTGGGGCGATGGAATGGGTGCAGTAGTACGTGGAGGGGATCCAGTTGCGCCAGTGGTCGCGCCCGCAGCTACGCGCCAGTTTTACTTCGGGCGGATCGGGGTGGACGTACTCGCCCTCGCCGTATTTGAACTCGCCGACGCGGCCCTGTTGGTAGAGCCGCTTCATCTCTTGGTTAAAGACCATGTAGGGGTAGTTCTCGGCGAACATGTAGATTTTGCCGCTTTTCTCGACCGCCCGCGCCAGCACCACTCCTTCGCCCAAGGTGTGGCAGGCTGCGGTTTCGCTCATTACGTGTTTGCCGGCGTTGAGTGCTTTGATGGCAAACGGCGCGTGCTGGTGGAAGTAGTTGGCCAGCACGACCGCGTCCATGTCGCAGCCGAGGAATTCGTCGTAATCAACGAATGTCAGCACGTTGAGCGCCTTGCCTTCTGCCATGAGGCGCTCTTCCCAAATGTCGCAAATGGCGACCAGTTCCATGCCGGTTGCCGCAGCCGCCTGCATGAAGGAGCGGCCGCGGCCGACGCCGACTACGCCGACGCGGATGGGAGGTTGTTTGCCGCGTTTTTTGGCCATGGTTCGATCCCTGTGTATGTATTGGTGTATGGGAAGATTCGCTAGCCGTGCGGAGGGGCCTTATTATACCGATACGCACCGATAGACGCCAGAGACTCGGAGTATGATAATGAGCTCACGCCCGAATATAGTGCTGATTATGTGCGATCAGATGCGATGGGATGCGGCCGGATTCGCGGGGAGCCCTACGGTTCAGACGCCGCACCTTGATCGGTTGGCGGCGAATGGCGTTTGCTTTGAGAACGCGTACTGCGCTTCTCCCGTGTGTTCGCCGGCACGCGCGAGTTGGTTGACGGGCCTTTATCCGCATGCCCACCTGCAACTGCGGAATTACGGCCCCGGCAGGAAGGGCGAGTTCGGTTCCTACCTGCCTGACAACTGCATTACAATCGGCGATGTGCTGAAAGCGGCAGGGTATCGCTGTGGCATCGTTGGACCGTGGCATTTGGGGGATGATCACCTTCCGCAACACGGGTTCACGGATTTCTGGTGCACCTATCGTTATTTGGGCGAATATCCAGATCCACTGTTTGATTATTTTGCACGAGAAGGGGTTCCCAACCTCTATCTTTCAGACGCGCCTGGGATGACTCTGTACGAAAATACCTTGGAGTTTGGTACCATTGAGGATCCTCGGCAGCAGCGGACGACTTGGACGGTTGATCGCAGCCTGGAATTTATTCGGCAGACAGATGATGCCCCGTTCTTTCTGTTTGCTAGTGTCAAGGATCCACATCCCAGAATCTTGGTTCCACCTGAGCTGCTGGCGAGTTATCCAGAGGAACAGATTCCGCTTCCTGCCTCACTGCGAGATCCACTGGAAGGCAAGCCCGACTTTCAGACGCGAGGGAAGTTCCGCATTCGTCCTGCGGTAACTGACGCGGAATTTCGCCGAATGGTGGCGTACTATTACGCCCTCATCACACACATTGACACGCAAGTCGGGCGCATCCTCAAAACCCTCGAGGAACGAGATCTGCTCAACAATACCATTGTCGCCTTCATAAGTGATCACGGGGAATTGCTGGGCGATCACGGCTATGTGGAGAAATGCTTGATGTACGAAGCTGCGACACGGGTGCCCTGTCTGATCTCATGGCCCGAACAGTTGCCGTCCGGATTACGGGTAGCAGCACCATTGGCCGGCGTCGATATGATGCCGACGTTGCTCAATCTCGCAAACGAAAGTTCGCCAGCACCCATTGATGGACGTTCCGTAGCGGAGGCGATCCTAAACGGACGAGAGCCTGATCACCGGCCCATCTTCGCCGAGATTGCCAGCCTCGACGCGATTTATCACAACGCTCAGGAGCCGGAACAGTTCGCTGCCCACGTGATGGTCCGCGATGGGAACTGGAAATATATCTGGAACCGGTTCGATATCGACGAACTGTACGACTTGGATGCTGATCCGGGTGAAATGAAAAACGTGGCTGGCCGTCCCGATTGTCAGGATCGAATTGCGTCAATGCGCGGGCAAATCGCCGAGATGATTTGCCATACGGGGCCCGGTCCGTACGAATGGTGTTTGGAAGAGTAACGCGTACGATCTGACATGAGGCGTTATATGACGCTTAGAACGTCCCAGGTTTGGGCGTTGCCGGGGGCCAGTAGCCGTCGGGATCTTCGTCCCATGCCGTGCCGCACATCCGCGAGATAACCGCCCATTCGGCTGCGGTCAGGTGGGCGTGGTTGTGGAAGAGGAAGCGCTGTAGCCCGGCCGCTTCCGAGGCTTGGAGGATGCGGTAGAGATCGCCGGAAGTCATGGGGTCGCCGCCGTGGGGCATGCGCCCGGTATCGACCCAGGGCAGGATCTTTTGCGGGTCGCCGACCGCGGCGATGGCGCGGCGCGTCTCTTCTTGCACCACCTCGTCGAAAAACGCCTGCGGAAACCCGAGTTCCATGTCGGCTAGACACTCCACCTCGGGCAGGCGGATGCCGAGCCAAGCGCGGAGCACCGTCCAGCACCGCGCCTCGCTCAGCACCGGATTCCACTCCTGAATCTGCTGTACCCAGCGGGCAACTGTGCCGTACATCCCATCGAAGCCGCGATGCCAGAAGTAGTGCTTGACCAAGAGCAAATCCACGATCTGGCCCCAAGCGTGGAAGTCGAGCGCGGTCATACCGGAAAACACAGCCGAGCGTGGGCCGTTGCCCAAGAGCAGTTGGCGCGGCAGCTCGTCTATGGCTTGGCGGAAGGCGCGGCCTTGGCGGATGCCGTCTTCGCGGCGCCAGCGCAGCCAGTAGAGTGCGTCCTCGTTGATGTCGAAGAGGTTCATCTCCGAGAGCACGCCGTAATCGCCATAGTAGTCCACTTCGGCAGGGGTGAAGCTCTGGAAGCGCTGGTGCAAGTGCTGGCGACCCCGGTCCAAGCGTTCTGTGTCGTAGCCTCTAGCCGTGGCCTCTCGGCGCTGGCCGTCGTTGAGCGGGCGGAAAACAGCGTTGCCGTGGTGATACGTCAGTTCGTAGGGCGACTCAGTCCAGCCATCGACAATGCCGCCGTCGGCTTCTGGGAAAGCCGCGAAGATGTCCTCCCAAGATGCGGCGTGTAGCTGGGTGCCGTAGGGGTCCTCCTCCAGCGGCAGGCTCTCGGCGGCAATGGTGCCGGAGGCGGGCGCGAAGATCATCACGGTCCAGCCGCGCTTTTTGGCGTCGGCCAGCATGGTGTGCAGGAGCTTTTCTTTGTCGAGTTGCAGGGGCATGTCGCGCAACTCGGCTTTGAGGCCGCGCTTTTGGTAGGGCGTGGGATCGCCCTTGAATGCGGGGATGGTAGACTGGCCCTGCTCGTCGGCAAAGACCAGACGGCCAAAGACAAGGCCGCGGATGCCGCCTTGTTCCCAGGCGTCAAAGATGCGCTCGTAGTCGGACATGACCGCCTCTAAGGGCTGGCCGATGCGGATCCAGGGGGTTAGAGCCATGGCGTGTTCTCCTGTTGATGGATAGGGCAATATATCGCGTCGGTTGGGCGGCGTCCATTTGCCGCCCTGCACGCCGTACGTCCTCTGACCCGACATTGCCTGTTACGAATTCTTGCGATATGGTAACAACAGCGTTACTATATCTACATGCAGCAGGAGGTATGAAATATGCCGCTCACCCGTGACTTCAAGGAGACTGTGCTGGCCCGCGCTGAGCGCGACCCGGCATTTCGAGAGGGATTGCTGAAGGAAGGCGTCGAATGCCTGCTTGCCGGGGACGTCGATGCTGGCAAAATCGTACTGCGTGACTACATCAACGCCACCATCGGGTTCGAGGAACTTGGTTACCTCACAAACAAGCCGCCCAAGAGCCTGATGCGCATGTTCGGACCGTCCGGCAATCCCCACGCCCGCAACCTATTCGAGGTCATCAGCCGCATTCAGCAGCACGAGGGCGTCCAGCTCGAGGTGAACGCCGTTCGATAATAGGTAGGTCTCCGACTGAACTACTGGGGCCGGTAGGACGAGGCGTCATCGAGCTTTGGTTGGATTTTGGTCCGGGACACCGAGTGTATTTTGCGGAGTTGGCAGATCGGCTTATTCTGCTTACGGCAGGCAATAAAGCCACCCAGCAGCGCGATCTAAGGAGAGCCCAGGCGTATCGGGCTGAGTACAAGGAGTCGGAGCCGTGAGAAAATTGAGAGCCTTTGAAGAATTCCATTCGCAGGAACTCAACGATCCTGTCAAGGCTAAGGCGTACATTGATGTGGCCTTAGAGGAGTATCAGAGAGATAACGACGACGAAGCGCTCTTGCTGGCCTTACGGGATGTGGTGGAAGCGCAAGGGGGCTGGGCCAACTGGCCGAGAAAACCGGTTTGAATCGGTCTAATCGTCCGTACAAAGAAGAGCTACTGGAAGATCTCAGAAACCCCAGCGAGGCGGCTGCGTATCTGACTGCTGCTCTTGAGGATGGCTCCCCTGATGTGTTCCTCCTTGCACTACGCGATGTAGCCGAAGCCCACGGCATGAAGCGGCTTGCAGAGGGGGCTCAACTCAATCGCGAGTATTATTCCCGGAGATAGATATGGCGTACTGCTCAGAATGCTCGCTGCTTACCCATCGGGGTGCTCGTATCGGAGAGATGGGCACGGGGGCCGGAGCGAATACTGAAAACTGGCGATATACACATTGTTGAAAAGACTGATACTGCACACCTATAGCATTTTGCTGTTGGGCATTCTGGCTGCTTTTTACGGCTGTTCGTTAATGGGTCTTCGGGGGCAGACAGGTCCCAACCAGATAGTACTGACGAATAGACACGAAAAAGATACATTTAGTCCGGATCAGTTGTTTCATTTTCAGTGGGAAATCGAGCAAAGAACCGACAGTACCCGGGCGGTGACAGCCCAGGGAAGCGAATCGATTCCAGCACGGATCGCCGGCCGTGACCATACGCACCTGTGGCTGGAATCCAAACGCTGGAATAGCGTCGAGAGAATTCCCCGGGCTTACAGCAAAGAAAAGATGATTAGGTTTTCTAAGTCCAAGGGACAGGTTAAGGTCGGATTGCCGATCCGTGCTATAACTGGAGTGAGCCTGGATGTCGAGCAACGAGTCGAGGACTCGGGCATAAGCGCGAAGGGTTTTTTGGCGGCTCTGGCGGCCGGGGCGTTCGGTGGATTTGTCTTCACCATGGAATTTTTTGTGGACGAAGAGGAGCATGACCACGATCACGACGTCGGGTTGTTGGTTTTGGGAACTATGGGAGCGATCAGCGGAGCCGTTGGATACCCTGTTTATAAAGCGATAAAAAAGGAAAAGGTCAGTTATCGGAAGAAGTATCTCCTTACAGGAGTTGATGGGTTCCGGTTAATAATTGAATAGTATTGATAGATCAAAGAGAGAAATGGACAAAGGAGGTGTTCAATGGACCGCGAAGTGATGACTAACGAAGAGAATTACTGTTTTGATGTGGCTGGGTATTTGCACGTGCCGGGGACGTTGACTCGG
>VXZF01000717.1 GCA_009845645.1 Gemmatimonadota bacterium
GGTATGCGCTGCGACGACAGCTCGCCTTGGGGCAGCAAGCCTGCCCCGAAAATATTAAACTCACTCAGTGCGGTCAGGATCCTCGCGGCGATGGGTTGGACGTTCCACTGGATTTTGAAAAAACGGCCAACGACGGGATCGAAGTTATTGCCCTCTGTGATCTTGCCGATCAAACCGCCTAGGGTTTCGGTCTGTCTGCGATCTACGGCGATGGACCACTTGAAGCTGCCATCGGGCTCTCTGCTGCCGTCCGAAACTTCTAGGGTATAGTTACCAAAAGTGTGGGCGTCGTTATCGATGAATGTATAGGTCATCCTTTGCGCGTCGATCCAGAAAAACGATCCTAGATCTAAAGTCACCGTGCCGATGGGACTCAAATTGAATTTGGGATCTCTGTAGAGGTCGAGAAAATGAGCGGAGTCCACATCGCTATCGAGGAGGATCGCTCCATTGCGGGGATCGGGCGAGCTTATGGTCCCGCCCCGTCGCAATATCCCGTGGAAGATATCATCTCCTTCGATCCAGACATTGAGCTCGGCTAAGCGCGGGCGCTCGCGGATATAATAGCGGATGTCGCCGCGCCTTTCCTTTGCAAGGCGGTCGAAATAGACTTGCTTCGACACTTGCAACTGGCCGCCGTCTGGCAGTTTTTTGTAGTAATCAACTGCGCCCGTATCGGCCGGGGCGAGTTGCTCGAATTCCGCTTGCGTGATCTGGCGGCCTCGGTTCAGGTCGCTGCCTCTTATGACGACTTGGACAAAACGTCCAACCAGTGTCGCCATGTCTGTTGTCGGACCAGACTCCTCCGCCAAATCCCCAAATTGGATCTGTTCCGCCAGAAATTCATCCTGCTCGCCGCCCAATTCTCTGCGACCCGTGATGCCGCGCAGGTCCACCTCGACGCTGCGTTGGGTCTTATTGGGCTTGAGCGAGATCAGGACGGGGAAAAATTCGGGTGGAGCGTTTCCCGATTGGGCGGCAATAGGTTTGCGCCCATCCGATACGAGGACATCGTACAACAAGAAGGGGTCGCCCAGATCTTCATCGACGAATTTTAGCTCGATTTTCTTGAGGAAAACCAGACGTCCCAGATCCACTGTAAACCACCAAAGGGCACCGATATCCACATCCGCCGGATCTACACCCGCCGGCAGCGGCGCTGGTTCCCAAAAGGTAGTGGGATCGCCGTCGAGGACATTGGCTACTCCGGCGGGGTTCGAACCTGCTTCCACGACGGCATCTCGCAGAGAGATTTCAGCGGCCTCCTTGCCCTGCAGGCGCTTGGGAATTTTGAATAGCGTGGGATCGCGCCGTGACGCTTCGATCTGGAAGCGCAGAAAATCGACAATGTCCTCAGTGGCGTCTGTATTGCGATTCCAGCGGCGCGGCCGTACTTCCCCCTGGGGGACAATTTCAAGAGTGCCTGCGGGAAAGTCCCAATCCTCCCAATGCCTCTGGGCGTTCACAACGACTTGGTTCGGTCGGGTGCGAAACTCGTTGGTGGTCTGGGCGCAGACCGAGGTCCAGCCGATGAGGAGCCACAGAGCGCTCGCGCCGATTGTAAAAATTCTAGGCGAGATTTTAGGCATAGCAAGCACTCCCGGTGCCAACTCGCACCGCTAATACGCCACTGCTACGGAGCGAAACGCCGTGTCCGTAGCGCGGTCCGCGTCGACAGATAGACGGAGGATATAGAGGCCCGGCGGCAGCACCTGACCATCGCCATCGGTGCCGGGCCACGAGAAATGAATCCGGCCGCTGGTTATCTGGGTTTGCTGCAATACTCCGATGCGCGTTCCTGTCAGCCCGTAGAGTTCGAGCCAAGCGATGCCAGCGCCGGCGTTATCGACGTTGATGAGGTCGTACTCGATCAGCAACTCGTCATTGGCCCGATCTCCATTTGGCGTTACCACCCGAGAAGACAGGTCGAAGCGCCCTATGGACTGCTTTCTCGTTTGTTGCAGAGCCACACTGAGCTTGTTGTTATCCACCAGATCGTCGGCATTGCCCGGCGTCACTGGTTGGCGCACTTCGTAGGGCCGTTCGCTGTCCCAGACTGCGCCGGGAAATACCGTGCCAAAACGGAACACCTCTGCCTCGAAAACGACTTCGATCAACTCCCCCGAATGGTCGTCGCCGATGCGGGGAATCTGCACTTCTAGGCCGGTGGCGTCCACCCGCAGGGCCGTCCACTCCACTTCGGTGCCGCTGATGTACACGGATTCGATCCGCGGCTCGATGGGCGTGCGGATTTCAATAGTGTCGAAACCCGACTCCCCCAGTTGGACCTCTGGCAATACCTTGTAAATAAACCGCGTCGGCTCGCCAGCGCCGACGACAGCGGGTGCTATCTCGGCCACGACTCCCGCTGCCATGGGCGGTTGCGTAACGGCGAATTGGAGATAGTCGAGCCGGCTGTTTTCCCCTCCTGGCGGCGAGTGGAAATCGGCCTTGAACTGGAGGAACTGACGGGGTTTGAGGCGGCTCATCTCAGCGCCGCCATCCGCAAAGGAAAAAAAAGGTGGCCACAGTTCCCAATTCTGTTCGTCGGGGGTTATGCCCGCCTTCTCTCCCCCTTCCAACCTGGCGTAGGTGGTGCGACTGAGGGGTTGGCCATTGGCAGCGAAACGAGACCTTTCATCCCCTCTGAAGGTAAAACGCCAGTACGTATTGGGATCGGACGTGTCGCCACCGCGGGCAGTTAGGTCGATGCGCCCTGTCGGTGATTGGTTGCCGGACCAGGTCAATTCTCCCAGCACGGCCGGGCCGCCCAAATCGATAACACTCGAAATGTAGCTGGCAAAGGGAGCCGACCCCGTGCCAAAAATCTGGAACTCGGCGATTTCCCATTTGCCCTGAGGAGACTCGAACATGAGGATTTGCACGGGCTCGGGAGGCAATTGAAAGTCCAGGACTGCGTCTGTGTTCTCTAGGCGCTCGACAACGACATTCCAGTCGACGAAGGCCTTGCCGCGCCAAGTCAACTTGATCTCCCGCTCTCCGTCTTTGAGCGCATCCCCGTCGTTTGTACCCAACCGGAAGGAGCGCGGGAAAAAGGTATCGCCCCGCCTAGGAGTGCCAAAAAATCGAACTCGGTCAATGATAAACGCCCCGCCCAAATCGAATTTGAAATACCTGCATTGCGCAATGGGATCGCCCCCGAGGGCATCCATGATGCCGCTTCTCCCCGGGGTGCCATTAGCACAGCGCAGACTGCCTCCTATATCCCCTGAAAAGGCCGTGGTTTCGTCGTCGTCAAAGAGGAAATCTAGCTGCGCCTCGTCTTTCCAGCCGTAACCGTCGTTGATCTTGATGGACCCTCCTCGCTCGCGGATCAGCGGCGTGAGATTGACCTCTTTATCCAGAGTCTGGGGCCGAATATGACTCGGTTCTAGGTCGAGCAGGTTGACGCTGCCAAAATCGTCATCCTGGAAAGACATCCAAGAGCGCTGCTCGAATTGGAAAGATTCGGGTGGAACGCCGAAATCGGCTGCCTCGGGCGCGGGCAGATCTTCGCCGCCGATCCGGTAAACCGTCAATGCCCCGCTGTCTTGGTGCCCCCAAAGGGCGAGACAGAATCCAAAACACAGCAGAGACGCCAGGCGGCCGATTTGGAGCAATGGCATTATTCGTTCCTCTTTTTCAGGGGTGCTGCGCTATATTTGCATGATAATATACAAAGTACCGGTCAACTCAGTGCAGACCTACCAGGACGGAGGCGAAGAACAGACCCGAGGCCTTCTGCTGGCGTTTGCCGCCGACCCTTTCTAGGGATCGCCGATCGTAGCGCATGCCCACCTCCGTGGTCAATTTGTAGCCCAAATAGGTAGTTGGATTCGTGAGTTGGAGCGCCAGCACTGTGCCGCGAAAATCGCCGCTGAGCTGGCCGACTTGCAGATTTTCTTCCGAGTCTAAGACCTCGTAGAAGAACCGCTGTTCCAAACCGCCTTCGATCTTGGTCGTGCGCAGTACGCGAAAGTGGATCTGCAAAAAGAAAAGCGCGTCCCAAGTGCGGCGTTTGTCCAGCGTCCGGTCGAAGGGGGTCTGGCTGAGAAACTCGCTTTTCGCTTTGGGAGAGATGGTCAAACCCCGCCACAAATACTGGTATTCCGCCTTGTCGATTAAGCCCAAAAATCCCGAGGACCGGCGACCGTTGCGGCCTTGTGGGTAGATAGCGGCGGGTTCGCCGCTGGTGCCCACCTGACTGCCTCCGTCATCGACGAGTTCATCTAAGAGGAAATCCACGCCTGTATTGCGCTGCCGCCAAGTTTCCCACTTGAACCGGTGAAAGGTACTCCACTGGTTTGGACTGGCGTATTTCCAGTCCACATAGAAGGTGTTGATCCACGTATCTGCGGCCGCTAGGCGATCTGGAACGTGGACATGGCGCCCACTGTCGATTCCCGGATCGCCAAATTCGGGCGTGGATACGATCCACTGCGACAAGGGGTCGGGAATATCGTCTTTGGCCAATCTCAACATATCGAAGAGGCGCAGGCGACCCTTGCCCGGCAAATCCTCGACCACGGTTAGGAGACCATAGGTCGTCAGATTCTCCTCGCCCGTCTCGCGTTTTTCCTGCCGCAGTTGTCCGAGAGTCAGCTTGGCTTGCGGACTGAGGTGGAGGCTACCGTAGGCATTGTAGCCCCAGTGATCTTTTTTGTACGGGTAATCGGGTAAATCGTCGTTCTCGAAGCGATCGACCCAATTGTTGTTGTTCAGATCCATACCAAAGAGAAACTCGGGCCGGTCGGAGTGGTAGCGCAAAAACGGTTCGTCGTAATCGGGCAGCAGATTGCGGCGAATGGAATTGTGGTTCTGGTTGAAGTCGGAGATGAAATCTCCGTTTTCGTCATAACCCGGGAAGACTTCTGGGTCGGCGACGCCGGTCTGGTCGATGTTAAAATCGCCTACTTGTGGCGGCACCAGACTACCCTGATTGAGGCGCTTTTGATCGGGTTGGCGATCTTGGTCGTCGTTGTCTTCGACAAAATCGTATAAAAGCTCGGTGGCTTCGGGTGCGTAGTTGGCAATTCCAGATGGGGACACCGGACGAACGCTGGTGGAATAGGAGTCGTCCATGCCAAAGCCTTCCAAGAATGCCGACCAAGGGTAGCTTTGCCAAGAGAGATTAGCCAGCCAGCCCAGCGACCTTTTGTCACCGGCAATGCCCGCAATTGCGCGGTGATGCTTTTTGCGCCGATTCGGGTATTTTCGATAGTTGGAATTGATATTTACTTCCCCGTAGAAATCGAAACCGCGCATATTGCGCCATTCGGCGCTGAGGCCGTACAGCAGATTGGCCGTGGGCAGGCCATAGTCGAAAACCACCTGACGGCTGTTGGTTTCATTCTTGATGTTGCCTTCGGCTCTGGTGACCGGCAGGAATTGGGGTACGCCAAAGCGGTTGGTCTGCCGATCCGAGCTCATTTCCACGCGGTAGTCGTTGGCCAATACTAGGCGAAAGCGCACATTTTCGATCGCTTGGATTACATCTTGGGCCTCTGCCAGACTCAGATTCAGTCGCTGTTGCAGCAATAGTCGCAAGGAGCCGTCTTCGCTCTCGCCCTCCGCAGGAGCGAAGACGTAATGCAGCACAATGCTCTCGGCCCCGTCGGCCACGAGCAGACCGTTTCGCACCGAACCGCCCTGAATGTGGGTAGCGTCGAAGCCAAAGGAACTGCCGACAATGAGGGTATCCCGCTCCACTAATACCGTTGGGTCGGCAGGGGAAGGACGTTTGAGCTTGGTTTTTATCTCGATGTCCCTGTCGATGAGGATGGCTCCTGCCTCGCCGTCTTCTGGCGAGTCATCGCTGAGCCGCACTAGGACTGAGCGCAGTGCGTCCTCGAGCTGGCCGGTAGATAGCTCGCCCTTGAAGGGGTTGCCGGTGAAACTTTCCCGACTGCCATTAGAAGTGTGGGAATTGACCAGATTCAGCCCTATGGTCAAGCCCTTGAACAGATCCACTTCGGTGCGGCCCGCTACCAGATTGGTGGAGTTGACTCTGGGATCAACCAGCCCCACGGTCTCTAGCAGCACCGGTCCCGAGATGCGGGAAAAGAGTCCTGTGAGGCGCAGGCGATTAGTCGCCAAGTTAGCCATGACCCCATTGAAGCCGGCCTTTTTGAACGTCATCGGCGTCAGGGTAGTGTTGAGTTCATCGCCGACGAGGATGGAGAAGCTGTAATCTCCCTTGCTGTCAACGGCCAGCAATTGCCTGTTGAACCATCGCACGTACTGGCTCGCCTTGAATATCTGAGAGCTTTCGGCGATGCGCGGCTGCACCTGACGCCAGTCGTAAATGAGCCAGCCGCGCGTGATCAAGCTGCCAAAGCCATCGTAGAACAGGTCTCCTTCCAAGGTGGGACTGACGTAGCGCAGAAAGTGATCTCGGGCGTAGTTGGTGTATTCCCATTGGTGGTGGTTTTCGGAGAATAAACTGGCTGGTAAATACCAGCGCTGTACTGTGGGCTGTAGGGCTTCGGTATAAATTGGCACGCCACGGGTGGAATAGACGACGTGGTCGCCGACTCGTTCGCCTAGCCGATAGCCGTACTCCGACTGGGCAGAGGTGGCACCGGCCAGTCCTACCCAGAGGATCCAGGCGCGCGAATTCATCTTTACTCGACCCCTGCAAAAACCGTGATAAAACTGGTCGTTTCCGAGCGCCCTTTACTCCCTTTCTCAAAGACGCCCGGTGCCGCTTCGCGAATGCGCTCGGTGCCGATGCGCCCGACCCGCAAGCCGACCTGGGTGGTGAGGATATACCCGAGGTATCCCGAGGTGACTGACAGTTGGACGGCGACCTGAGTCGAAGTCAAATCTCCGGTCTCTGCCGCGATTCCTCTGGCGAGCATGTCGTCTTCGTCGGCGACCAGATCGCGAAAGCGCAACAACTCGAGTCCCGTTTCGATCTTGGTATTGGGTGTCAGCCGCGTCTGGGCCAACACTTGGGCGATCCCGGCCCAGTGTTTGTGGGGTTCCTCTTCCTGCAAGAATTCGCTCTGCCGGAAGTACTCGCTCTTTAGGCCGGGTCGCAGCAAAAAGGAACCCCATTCAGCGGTATAAGACGCTTTGTTGATCACACCGAGAAAACTGGTGAAATCGCGGAGGGGCCGTTCATTGAGATCCCTTGGATCGTCTAGCACTTGATGGTAGAAGTCGTATTTCAGCTTAGAGGTTAATTCGAGGCCCGGCACTCCGAGATGATCGACGGCGATGAACGACGAGTTGACCCAAGTATCCGCGGCCGGCAAAATATCCGGCACCAGCGGTCGGGCCGGGGCCGTCAAGAACGGCGTTGGTGCCCGGCGATCGTCCGGGATGGTGT
>VXZF01000630.1 GCA_009845645.1 Gemmatimonadota bacterium
GCTTGTGAGAAAGAGGCAGCCGAGCGCAAGGAGTACCTGATTGCCGAGCGCAACACTAGGTTGCTGGAGGTGGTGGGGAAAGTCAAGTTGGGCAGCTTATACTCTCAAGACGGCGAATTGAAGGTGCGCAAAGGCACTCAATTGAGCGAGCGGCTGCTCGAACGGGTGGGTGAAGATTTCTCTGCGCTGCAGCCCGAAAAGGACTGGACCGCAGATCCCGAAGTCAGCGTTGAAGTCGCCGAACTGTTGCGCTATGCCGAAGAGCAGCTAAAGCTGATTGACGAGCAAACAGAGCGCCAAATAGAGCGCATCACGCGCGGTGATGAACTGCCGCCGGGCATCGCGCAGCTGGTCAAGGTCTATGTGGCCAAGAAGCGCAAGCTCTCGGTCGGCGACAAGATGGCCGGTCGCCACGGCAACAAGGGCGTAGTCGCGTATATCGCGCCGGAGGAGGATATGCCCTTCCTCGAAGACGGTACGCCCGTAGATATTGCTCTCAACCCCTTGGGCGTGCCCTCGCGCATGAACTTGGGCCAGATCTTTGAAACCCATCTAGGCATGGCCGCCCATGCCCTAGACGTGCATGTGGCGACCCCGGTTTTTGACGGGGCATCCCTCGACGAGGTGCGAGCCATGCTCGATGAGGCCGAGATACCCAACGACGGCAAACAAGTGCTCTACGATGGGCGAACCGGCACCAAGCTAGATAAGCGAGTGACGGTAGGCTACATATATATGTTAAAGCTTTCGCACTTGGTCGCCGACAAAATTCACGCTCGCTCCATCGGGCCGTACTCGCTGGTCACTCAGCAGCCCTTGGGCGGCAAGGCGCAGTTTGGCGGCCAGCGCTTCGGCGAAATGGAAGTGTGGGCACTGGAGGCCTACGGCTCAGCCTATACGCTCCAAGAGATGCTGACGGTCAAATCCGACGATGTCGCTGGGCGTTCTAAGATCTACGAGGCCATCGTGAAAGGAGAGAATCCGCCGGAACCAGGCATTCCAGAATCGTTCAATGTGCTGGTCAAGGAATTACAGAGTTTGTGTCTGGATGTGATCCTCGAAGACAGCAGGATCGTCGAGACATATTGAATCGCAGAGCATTCGCATAAAGCGCAAAGGGGGTGCCAGTGTTACAGACAGCCAATGCATCGCGCAAACCGACTGATTTCGATTCCATCCGCATTCAACTCGCTTCTCCCGAGACCATTCGCGCTTGGTCGCAAGGGGAGGTTACCAAACCCGAGACGATCAACTACCGCTCCTTTAAGCCGGAGCGCGACGGATTGTTCTGCGAACGCATCTTCGGTCCGGTCAAGGACTGGAACTGCCACTGTGGCAAGTACAAGGGCATCCGCTATCGAGGCGTAGTATGCGACCGTTGCGGCGTCGAGGTCACGCAGGTCAAGGTTCGCCGCGAGCGCCTTGGGCACATCGAGCTAGCCGTACAGGTTTCCCACATCTGGTATTTTAAGTCGCTGCCTTCGCGCATCGGTGCCCTGCTCGATATCTCGATGCGCAACCTTGAGCGCATCCTCTATTACGAGTCCTATGTTATCATTGACCCGAGGGGCGCACCTGTGGAGAAGCTGGCTCTTTTGACGGAGGAGGAGCTTGTCGAGATACAAGAAGAAGGTGGCGATCCCGAGGTCGAGATGGGAGCACCCGCAGTCAAGCGGCTCTTAGAGGAGATTGACATTGAAGAGCTCTCGGCCGAGTTGCGAACCTTGGTTCGAATGGAGAGTTCGATCCAACGCAAGCAAGAAGCCCTCAAGCGGCTCAAGGTCGTCGAAGCCTTCCGCCAGTCCGAAAACCGGCCCGAGTGGATGATTCTCGACAACATTCCGGTCATTCCGCCAGATCTGCGTCCCTTGGTGCCCTTAGAGGGGGGGCGCTTTGCC
Organism: Gemmatimonadota bacterium; assembly: GCA_009845645.1. GTDB lineage: Bacteria > Latescibacterota > UBA2968 > UBA8231 > UBA8231. Next base: position 1,899 of record VXZF01000630.1, read on the forward strand.
ACTTCCGACCTCAACGACCTCTACCGTCGAGTCATCAATCGCAACAACCGCTTGAAGAAGCTGATCAACATCAAGGCTCCCGAAGTCATTCTGCGGAACGAGAAGAGGATGCTTCAGGAAGCCGTTGATGCCCTCTTCGACAACGGGCGTCGCTCGCGGGCCGTGCGCGGCGACGGCAATCGCTCGCTCAAGTCGCTCAGCGATCTGCTCAAGGGCAAACAGGGACGTTTTCGCCAGAACTTGCTAGGTAAGCGCGTTGACTATTCGGGCCGTTCGGTCATCGTCGTCGGTCCAGAGCTCAAACTGTACCAGTGTGGTCTGCCCAAAGGAATGGCCCTAGAGCTGTTTAAGCCATTTGTAATCAAAAAGTTAGAAGAAAAAGGGCTAGTGCAAACCGTCAAGAGCGCCAAGAAGTTGGTCGAGCGCGAGCGCCCAGAGGTCTGGGACATTCTCGAGGAGATCATTCGCGACCACTGCGTATTGCTCAATCGGGCACCGACGTTGCACAAGTTGGGCATTCAGGCATTTCAGCCCATTCTCGTCGAGGGCAAGGCCGTTCGCCTGCACCCGTTGGTTTGCGCCGCCTTTAATGCCGACTTTGATGGTGACCAGATGGCCGTGCATGTCCCGCTCTCGTTTGAGTCTCAGATCGAGGCACGGCTTCTGATGCTTTCTACTAACAACATCCTCAAGCCAGCTGATGGCGAGCCGGTCATTATGGACAACCCTCAGGACATTGTGCTCGGCAGTTATTACCTGACCAAGGTGCGCTTTAGCGAAGCAGGTGGAGTCGAGCGCACCTTTGCCAACAAGACCGAGGCGGTTGCGGCTTTTGAAGCAGGTCGCATTACCTTGCACCAGCCAGTTATAGTGCGCATTGATGGTGAGATGATGAATACGACTGTCGGTCGCTTGCTTTTCAACGAGGTGCTCCCGGAGGAAATCGGCTTTATCAACCGCACGGTTGACAAGGGCGATATCAAGAGGATTACCGCCCAAGTGCATCGCCTACTGGGCAACAGGCGCACGGCCGAGTTCGTCGATCAGCTCAAGAATATGGGCTATCACTACGCGACGCTGGCCGGCGTATCCATCGCCGTTGACGACGTAGTCGTACCCGATACTAAAACCAAGCTCATTGACGGAGCGCTCAAAGAAGTGGAGAAAGTCCGCGATCAGTATGCCAACGGCATCATCACCGATGGCGAGCGCTATAACAAGATTATCGATATCTGGACTCATACCACATCGGAGGTCTCGCGCGCGGTGCAGCGCACGCTTGAGGAAGCCGAAGAGGGCTTTAACTCGGTTTACGTTATGAAGGATTCCGGTGCGCGCGGCAGCGAGGATCAGATCAAACAGCTAGGTGGTATGCGCGGTCTGATGAACAAGCCGCAGAAAAAGCTGACCGGTGCCGTCGGCGAAATCATCGAAACGCCAATTATCGCCTCTTTCAAAGAAGGGCTATCGGTGCTCGAGTACTTCATCTCGACCCACGGAGCGCGCAAGGGTTTGGCCGATACGGCTCTGAAGACGGCCGAAGCCGGATATCTGACGCGGCGGATGGTCGATGTGGCTCAAGATGTGGTGATCAGCGAAGAAGACTGCATGACTAGCCAAGGGCTGAAGATCGGCGCTCTCAAGGACGGAGAGGAGGTAATCGAGCCGCTGGCCGATCGCATCGTCGGTCGCGTATTGCAAGAGGACGCTCGCGATGCCGACAAAAATGTGGTGGCCCACGCGGGGACCCTGTTGGAAGAGGAAGACGCCAATCGCATTGCTCAAGCCGGCATTGAAGAAGTGCTCATTCGCTCGGTGCTCACATGCGAGTCCGAGCGCGGCGTGTGCATCAAGTGCTACGGACGCAACATGGGTACTGGCCGCGAGGTCAATGTGGGCGAGGCCGTTGGGGTCGTAGCCGCACAAAGTATTGGTGAACCAGGTACCCAGCTCACGCTGCGAACTTTTCACATCGGCGGTACGGCGAGTCGCATCGCCGAGCAGTCGCAGATCACCGCGCGCCGGGCTGGTCGCGTTCAATTTTCTAATGTCGATACGGTGCAAAACCCGACAGTTGGCGTCACGGTCGTCGGGCGCAATGGCGAAATTGGCTTGCTCGACGAACAGAATCGAGTTCGCTCGTCTATTGCCACCCCTTATGGCGCAGTACTCAAGGTCGAAAATGGGGAGCAAGTCGAGATGGGGGATGTGCTGTACGAATGGGATCCATACAACAATGTGATTCTCACCGACCGCCCGGGCCGGATCCGGTTCACAGATATCAACAAGGAAACTATGCGCGAGGAATTCGACGAAAGCACGGGCTTAAGCGTCCGTAGTATCGTCGAACAGCGCGACCGCTCGCTGAGTCCGCAGATCGAGATCGAGAGTGAAGAATATGGACCCCGTTCTTTTATTATTCCGGTCGGAGCGCGTCTGTTGGTCGAAAATGGAGATCAAGTCGCACCGGGGCAGGTGTTGGTCAAAATCCCACGTGAGCGTTCCAAGACGCGCGACATCACCGGCGGTTTGCCGCGCGTTGCTGAACTCTTTGAGGCACGTCGGCCCAAGGAACCGGCGGTCATATCGGAAATTAACGGTACGGTGAGCTTTGGCGGTCTAATCCGCGGCAACCGCGAACTGTTCGTCACCCCGGAGGATGGCGAAAAAAAGAAATACTTGGTCCCCTACGGCAAGCACTTGCGCGTGCAGGAAGGCGACAAAGTTGAAGCCGGCGAGCGCCTCTCCGAAGGGTCGGTCAACCCGCACGATATCTTGCGGGTCCAAGGCGTGAATAAGGTGCAGGAGTATTTAGTCAACGAGATTCAGGATGTCTATCGCCTCCAGGCTGTGGAGATCAACGACAAGCACATTGAGGTGATCGTCAAGCAGATGCTACAGAAGGTGCGCATCATTGATCCAGGCGATACGAACTTTCTCGAAGGTGAGGAAGTGGATAAAATCCGCTTCAACAGGGAGAATGGAAAAGTCCTCTACGAAGGGGGAGACCCAGCCACCTGCCAGCCGATCCTTTTGGGCATTACCCGTGCTTCGCTACGCACGGATAGCTTTATCTCTGCCGCCTCTTTCCAAGAGACGACGCGCGTGTTAACCGAGGCAGCCGTGCAAGGCAAGATAGACCACCTGCGTGGCCTCAAGGAAAACGTCATCATCGGTCGCTTGATTCCAGCCGGTACAGGGCACTACCAAGATGGCACCTATGAGAACTTGGAGCCCGAAAGCAATGGCAAAGCCGAGTTGACCGAAGTGGCGGCTGCGGAAACAGGTGTTTTAGGCGAGTAGTGTTGACAGTTATACAATTTGTATGTAAGTTATGAGCTTGCTATTTATTACGGAATGACGAGGAGAAACAGCGTTTGCCAACGGTTAGCCAGCTGGTCCGCAAAAGCCGGCAAAAATCACTAAAAAAGACGGATTCCCCAGCGCTGAGAGGTTGTCCCCAGCGCCGTGGCGTTTGTACGCGTGTTTACACCCAGACGCCCAAGAAGCCCAACTCGGCTCTGCGCAAGATGGCTCGCGTGCGTTTGACTACGGGGATTGAAGTTACGGCTTACGTGCCAGGCGAAGGCCACACGCTGCAGGAACACTCCATCGTCTTAGTGCGCGGAGGTCGTATCAAGGACTGCCCTGGTGTGCGCTACCACATCGTGCGCGGCGTCCTCGATGCGACGGGCGTGGCCGACCGCCGCCAGGGGCGCTCCAAGTATGGCACCCGGCGGCCAACCTAGGTATAAGTAATGTCGCGGCGTAAAAGAGCAGTCAAACGCAAGCTGCTGCCAGACCCGAAATTCCACAATGTCTTGGCGGCGAGGTTCGTAAATTCGCTGATGAAGCAAGGCAAGAAGAGCGTGGCCGAGCGCATATTTTATGACTCGATCGATTTGGTAGTCGAGCGCAGTGGCCAAGACGGGATTGATGTCTTTCAGAAGGCGCTGGAAAACGCCAAGCCCATCGTCATGGTTAAATCGCGTCGAGTCGGTGGTCAAACGTATCAGGTGCCGGTCGAAATGCGGCCAGACGAGCGCACAGCGCGTTCTATTCGCTGGTTGATTCGCTTCGCCCGCGAGCGCTCTGAACGCACTATGGCCGAGCGGTTGGCCAACGAGTTTATCGCTGCGTCAAGGGGAGAAGGTGGGGCTGTGCGAATGAAGGAAGATGTCCACCGCATGGCCGAGGCGAACAAAGCCTTCGCCCACTACAGATTTTAGGGAGTCCTAGGCCAAATGGCACGACAGTTTGCACAAAAAGACACGCGCAATATCGGGATTGCGGCTCACATAGACGCTGGCAAGACTACCACGACCGAGCGGATCCTCTATTATACTGGCCGAGTTCACCGCATGGGGGAGGTCCATGACGGTACAGCGACGATGGACTGGATGGATCAAGAGCGCGAGCGCGGAATTACCATAACCTCTGCCGCTACTGCTTGCCAGTGGAAGAATCACCGCATCAACATCATCGACACGCCCGGCCATGTAGATTTTACTGCCGAGGTCGAGCGTTCGCTACGCGTACTCGACGGTGCCATAGGCGTTTTCTGCGCGGTCGGCGGAGTCGAGCCGCAGTCCGAGACTGTCTGGCGCCAAGCCGACAAATACCGCGTCCCGCGCATTGCTTTTGTCAACAAAATGGATCGCAACGGAGCTGATTTTTTTCAGGTACTCAGCATGCTCCAAGAGCGATTGAATAGCAATTTTGTGCCGGTCCAGTTGCCCATCGGCGTTGGCGAGACGTTCAACGGCTTGATAGACTTGGTCGAGATGAAGGCCATTACCTACGAAGAGGCTAGTCAAGGTGTCAAGTTTTTCGAGGACGAGATTCCTGCGGATTTACTGGAGGGGGCCTTGCAATACCGCGAAAAGCTGCTAGAGTCGGTAGCTGAATTCGATGATGGGCTGCTCGAAAAATTTCTCGAAGGGGAGGAAATTCACCCCGACGAAATAAGAGCTGCGCTGCGCCAAGCCACCATCTCGCTTAAGGCCGTGCCCGTAACGTGCGGCAGTGCTTATAAGTATAAAGGCGTCCAGCGCTTGCTCGACGCGGTGCTACACTATCTGCCGTCTCCAGCCGACGTCGGCGAAGTCAAGGGTATGCTGCCCCATTCCAGCGCGGAAGCAGTGCGTCCTGCCCTTGACGATGCGCCTTTTGCCGGATTGGCCTTTAAGGTTATGACGGATCCCTTTGTCGGGCGTCTCACCTTTGTTCGCGTCTATTCAGGCGTACTAAGCTCGGGCACTTATCTCTACAATGTGACGACTGAGCGTCGCGAGCGCACCGCGCGTTTGCTGGAGATGCACGCCAACGACCGCACCGAGTTATCTCGTGCCTATGCTGGTGACATAGTCGCGGTGGTCGGCCTCAAAAACACGACTACTGGCGATACGCTTTGCGACGA
>VXZF01000251.1 GCA_009845645.1 Gemmatimonadota bacterium
GCAACCGTCAGATCGCCATCAATCAGCACCTCACCCGCCCAGTGCACTTCCTCGCGCAATACCCCGCCCCAGCGCGGCATCACCACATCTAACGCCAATCCGTCGCCGTCCGGCCGCATATTTTGCAGGGTCAGGCCCGTGGTCGCTTGGCTGAGCGTCGGCGTGGCCAGTGTCGAGGGATTGGTTTCGACGGCGAGACGGCGATAGCGCACTCCATCGAATAGATCGCTCGCATCGCCGAGATTGCCGCCCCGGGCACGGGCGTAAGAAGCGTCGTGTGCCCAGAAGTCGAGATTGTCGCGGCCGGCGAAGCGGTCGGCCGTCTGCCCTAGGGGAAAGCCGGCGTCGGCGTATTGTCCGTCGGCTGCAACTAGGTCGAGGTGCTTGCGGCGTTCGTCGTCGTTGTCAAAGACTTGTGGCCGGACGTGCCAGACCAGCAGCCCGGCGGCAGGCTCGCCTCGGTGGTAGTAGTAGCTTTCCCGCCCGCGGTATTCCAGCAGCAAATATTCCGTCCACAGGGTATTGTTATTCGGCGTCTCGGCGCGCAACGGAATTTTGTATATCGCGCCGCCGGAGTACAAATCGCGCACCCGCAGATCCCAACTGTCGCGCTCGACTAAGATCAGCCGCTCGTTTTTCGCGCCGATCCAACCCAATTGCTCTAGACTGCGGGCGCTGAAGGCTGCTGGACCGCTCATGCCATCCCAGCCATGCGCTCCCCAGCCCATTAAGCCCCAGCGGCCAATGCCGGCGCTGTCCTCGGCCGGATTCTGGGTAGGGTTTTTGAGGAAGGAGGTGTCGAAAAAATCGGGTAGTCCTAGGCTGTGCCCAAACTCATGGGCCATCACCCCCACGGTCTGGGCGAAGTTGCCGGTTTCTTGAACCGCTCCCTGCGACGACAAACCGCTGACGCGGATGGGGCTGCCGTCGGGGCCAAGCGCCCGGGATACAAAAGGTTTTTCTTCCAAGCCCAAGCTCGCCAACCCCGTCGCCGAGCCAAACAAAAAGCCGTTGGGCACCGACTGCATGTTGATGAAGATATAATCGACCCAACCGTCGTCGTCGCCGGAGTTAGGGACGCCGTCGGGGCCGTCGTTGTCAAAGCGCGCCAAGTCGATTTGGGCATCGACTTGGGCGAGGATTTCGCGCGCGAAATCTCCGTGGCGACCGCGCTGGCCCGGGGCGTCGGCCAAATAGGCGGATGCCGCTTGTGCGGCGGCCAAGCGTTGCGGCAGAACCTCGCCGGTGATTGCGAGTTGACCGAAGGACATCTCGTGATAGAAGTGGGCAAAGCTCCCCTCGCGCTCGGGATCAAAGAGCTGGTCAGCCCACGCGGGCACGGGTGTAGGTTCTTCATCGGCGAAACGGGCGAAGACTGCCAGGACGTAGATTGAGCCGCTAGCGGGCAGCACGGGCAGCCGCACTTCGCCGGTAATCTTGGCGGCGGACAGCGGCTCGTCCGCCGCGTGTCCGCCGCAGAGAAATGCTTGGGCTCCAAGCGTGGAGAATGCGCAGAGGGCAATGCAGCAAGCGATCAGCAAATGTCTCAAGCTAAGGTCCACTTGTCTTTTGCTCCGTTTGGCTGCTAAGAGGGAGGCCTCCCCTTATGTCACCACACCCCGTTTCAAGGCATACCCCGTCGCAACTGTTCGGCATCTAGGCCGCGGTTGAAGGCGTAGTTTTTATAGGACAACGCCAGCAGGATATCGCGCTGACGAATTTCTACCCGGCGCGGCAGATAGAGCGCTTGCTCCCGCCGGTATTCTTTTAGCTCGCGGAGTAGGACTTCACCCTCGGGCAGGGAGATGCTCTCGCGCAACACCAAGCCGCGGCGCAGGTCTAGCCACGCCTGCCGTCCTCCCGCGAGCGCAACCACCGCGTGGTCGGCCTGCGGATATTCGATCGGCTTGACGATGGAACCTGGCTCGACGAAGCCGAGCAAGGCGTAGCGGAGGTCGCAGGATCCCAAATCTAGTCCGGTCAACGTGGTTAGCAGTCGGCCATGCACTGATCCTTTTAAGGGCTGGTCCATGCCCCGGCCGTACACGGTTAGGCTGTCTCCTTCGAGGAGAGCGGTAAAGATGTGCGTAAAGAAAGGGCCGCGCACCTCGACGCGAAAGAGATCTGGATTGACTAGCTGCACGAGGGCCGTCCCCCGATCGCGCATCTCGCCGCGCCGCAGTTCAATGGCCGCTTCTGCCGTCAGATCCGCGAACTGGGCGAGGGACGTCGAAGCAGCGAGCAAGGCAGCCGGTCCTTGGTCTGCATCCCAACCCTCACGCACCACCAGCGGCGGTGCGCAAGCTAGCGTTAGGGCGCAGAGCGCAACCCATTTGTAAGCTGTCTGGAAATTTCGGGGGTGCCCCGAGCGCAGAGTATGCATCACGGCAGCAGCTTGCGCTGGACCTCTTCGTTGTCCGGCGCGAGTTCCAGCACCTTTTGCCAATGTGCGCGCGCCTCGTCCATTTTGCCGAGGGCACTGGCAATGTCGCCGGCGTGGTCGAAGATCACGGCCTGCTCCTCGGGATCGCCCTCGTCCATTTGCTCCAAGGCTTGTTGCAGGTATTGTTCGGCCTGTGCTAGCTCGCCGAGGCGGAAATAGGCCCAGCCGATGCTGTCGAGGAACGCGCTGTTGTCCGGTTCGAGTGCGATCGCCTTCTCCAAGAGCGCGACTGCTTCTGTCAGCCGCACGCCCTTGTCCGCATACATATAGCCGAGGTAGTTGAGGGCGTACGCATCGTTTGGCTCGATCTCCAACAGGCGTTGGAAGGTCTCTACGGCGCGGTCGAAGTACTCGTCGCGGCCCAGTTTGCGCGAAGCCTGTTCGTAGCAGGCTCCGAGGTAAAAGAGTACGCGGCTCTTGTCGTTGGCGAGGGCAACGGCCTGATTCAGCTTCTCAAGGGCCGCTTCCCAGTGCTCTAGTTCCTCTAGTGCGATGCCCCAGTGCAGAAAGGTTGGGCTATACGCAGGGTCGAGTGAGGCCGCTGTTTCGTATTGGGCCAGCGCGTCTTCCCACTGTCCCTGTCGCCCGAGGCTGATGCCCCACCGCACGTGCAGTGCGGCGTGGCCTGGGGATGCTGCAAGGGCTTGGCTATAGATTTCTATCGCCTCTGCCCAAGCGTCTTGTTGCTCTAGCGCGAGTCCCCAGTACAGATATATCTCAACCGCGTCGGGCAGGCGCTCAAGGCCGCGCTGGTACACGGCGATGGCCTCGTCATAGCGCTCGGTGCTTTCGAGGGCCGTCCCCCAGTACAGGTAGATCTCGCTGCTGTCGGGCATGGCCTCTGCCGCTTGGCTGAGGACGGCGGTGGCCGAGTCGTAGTCCTCCAAGTAGATGTAATGGCGCGCTAGGTCGGTCCACTGCTCGACCGTTTGGGGCTGCATCTCGACGATGCGCTTAAAGACCAACGTCGCTTGGTCGTACTGGCCGGCCTCGGACAGGGCTACTCCCAAGTGGTAAAGTACCTCGGCACTCTCTTCGGCGAGGATGTCCTCTAGGTCGTGCTCGGTGTCCATCAGCCGCGCCAAGTGGTAGGGGATGCTGCTGTCGGGCAGGTGGCCGGCGGCCTCGCGGTAGATGGCAATGGCCTCGTGGCGATGTCCCTGTGCCAGCTTGAGCTCGGCTAGACCCAGCCAAGCGTCCTCGACCATAGGGTCGGCCGCGAGCACGCGGCGATAGATGCGCTCGGCCTCTTTTTGCTGGTTGATGCGCGAAAAAATGCCAGCTATATCTACCTTGACCTCTGGTGGTATGTGCTCTTGGGCGAGCACCTCCTTGAAGAGCGGAGCGACGCGCTCGGCTTGGCCCGTTTCAAAGTAGAGGTAGGCCAAGTGGCGGTAGAGCGGCCAATTATCTGGCTCGTAGCGCAGCAACTCTTCAATGTGGTCGATGGCATCCTCGCGCTCGCCTTCGCTCTCCAAGATGCGAATCAGCAGGCGGCGCAACCCCACCTGACTTCCGTCCAATGCCAACCCCTTGAGGGCAAAATGGACGGCCATGTGGGGGTCGTCGATGCGCTGGTAATTGTAAGCGAGGCGGGCGTAGATGGTAGGCGAAGTCGAGTCGAGATCGGCCGCGTTGCGCAGGGCGACTATTGCGCCGAGGTAGTTGTGTTGAGCTTCAAAGACCTTGGCCTTGACGAAGTACTGCATGGCTTGGTCGGAGGCCGTCGGCCCTGCGGCTGTAGGCGCTTTAGTGCCCCGCAGGACCGCGCAGCCGCCCGCTGATAGTGCGAGGGCGCAAAGTAGGGGGAGGATATTTTTCATAATTGTCAACTCCCCATCAGGTGATTTTGGGATCCAAGGCGTCTCTAAGCCCGTCGCCAAAGAGGTTTAGTGCGAGGACGACCACGAAGATGGCCAGTCCGGGAAAGGCCATGACCCAGGGCGCTTGCAAGAGCAGTTCGCGTCCGCCGGATAGCATAGCTCCCCACTCGGGAGTCGGCGGCTGGGCTCCCAATCCCAAAAAGCTCAATCCGGCCGCGTCGAGGATGGCCGTGCCCAAGCTAAGCGTAGCTTGCACGATGAGGGGAACCGTGCAGTTGGGCAAGATGCTGTAGAACAGCAGCCGCGATTCGCTCGCTCCCAGCGCGCGTGCGGCCTCGACGTACGTGGCCTCGCGCACGGTCAGCACGGACGAGCGCATGAGGCGGGCAAACTGCGGCACCAACACGATGCTGACAGCGAGAATGGCATTGTCGATGCCCGGCCCGATGACGGCGACGATGGCAATGGCCAACAAGATGCTGGGAAACGCCAGCATCAGGTCCATCAGCCGCATGATGAGCATGTCGGCGACCCCGCCGCGATACCCGGCTACGAGGCCGAGCAAGGTGCCGGTGGAAGCAGCCAGCGCGATGGCGACCAGCCCGATCCGCAACGAGATGCGAGCGCCGTACACGATGCGGCTGAAGATGTCGCGGCCAAAGTCGTCCGTCCCCAGCCAGTGGCTGGCCGATGGCGGCTGCAAGCGCGCGTAGAGGTTTTGCGCCAGTGGATCGTATGGTGCCAGCAGCGGTGCCAGCAGCGCGACTAGAGACGCACTCGCCAAGACTCCTCCACCGATCAGCGCGGGGCGCTGTTTGCCGAGCCGCCTCAGTTCACTGGTGACGTGTGAAAATATCTCAAGCATGGCAAATTAGCATTGCTCTACTTCGGCTCTAGAACTAACACGCCCAGTGGTGGCAGGCGCAACTGCGCCGAATGCGGCCGGCCGTGGCAGGCGACTTTCTCAGTTTGCACCCCGCCGCCGTGACCCACGCCGCTGCCGCCGTAGATTTCGGCGTCGCTGTTGAGCACTTCGCGGTACGGTCCGGCGGCTGGCAACCCGAGCCGGTAGTCCTCTCGGGGAACTGGGGTAAAATTGCAGACGAAGATCAGGGGTTTTTCGCCTTCGGCGCGGCGCGCAAAAGCGGCGATGCTCTGCGCAGAGTCCGAGCAGTCGATCCACTCAAAACCATCGGGATACGCATCGGTGCGGTGCAGGGCCGCACAGCGGCGATAGAGTTGGTTGAGATCGCAGAGCCAGCGATAGACGCCGCGATGGGACTCGTCGTCGAGTAGGTGCCAGTGCAACTCGCTTTGGTGGTTCCATTCTTCCCATTGCGCCAGTTCGGCCCCCATAAAGAGCAACTTCTTGCCTGGGTGCCCGTACATAAAGCCGTAGAGCAAGCGCAAGTTGGCCAGTTGCTGCCAGGCGTCGCCGGGCATCTTGCTCAACAGCGAGCGCTTGCCGTGTACCACCTCGTCGTGCGACAGCGGCAATACGAAGTTTTCGCAATAGGCGTAGAGCATGCCAAAGGTCAGGTCGGATTGGTGGTGGCGGCGGTGGATCGGATCGCGCTGCATATAGTGCAGCACGTCGTTCATCCAGCCCATGTTCCATTTGAAGTCAAAGCCGAGGCCGCCAGCGTCGGCCGGTCGGGAAACCTCCGGCCAAGCAGTCGATTCTTCGGCGATCATCAGTGCGCCGGGATAGTGCTCGCCGACGGTCGTATTGAGCTGTCTGAGGAAGTCGATGGCTTCGAGGTTTTCGCGCCCACCATAGGCATTGGGCACCCATTCCCCTGCCAAGCGCGAGTAGTCGAGGTAGAGCATGGAGGCCACTGCATCGACCCGCAGGCCATCGATGTGAAAGCGTTCGAGCCAAAACAGGGCGTTGGAAATGAGAAAGGATCGCACTTCGGCGCGGCCGTAGTTGAATATGCAGGTCTGCCAATCGGGATGTCGCCCTTGGCGCGGGTCGCGGTGTTCGTAGAGGCTGGTGCCGTCGAACTGGGCCAAGCCGTGGGCGTCGCTGGGAAAGTGCGCGGGCACCCAGTCGAGAATCACGCCGATTTCGTGGCGATGGCAGTAGTCGATGAAATAGGCGAAATCCTCGGGCGTGCCAAAGCGCGCGCTCGGAGCGAAATACCCCGTTCCTTGATAACCCCACGAGCCGTCGAAGGGATGCTCGGCTACCGGCATTAGTTCGATGTGGGTAAAGCCCAGTTCGGCCACGTGGGGAACCAATTGGTGAGCCAGCGTGCGATAGTCGAGATAGGCATCGCCGTTGCGACGCCAAGAGCCGAGATGTACCTCGTAGATGGCGAGGGGAGCTTCCACCCAGTTGCGCTCCTGTCGCGCGGCCATCCATGCGTCGTCGCTCCAAGCGAACGCATCGCTCCGACAGACTGCGGAAGCAGTGCGGGGCGGTTGCTCGGCTGCAAAGGCAAAGGGATCGCTTTTGAGCAGCACGTCGCCGGTGCGGCTGAGGATTTCGTACTTGTAGAGTGCGCCCGCACCGACTTCGGGGACGAAAAGCTCCCAGACTCCGGACGAGCCCAGCGAGCGCATGCAGTGCCGCCGACCGTCCCAGCCGTTGAAATCGCCGACCACGCTGACCCGGCGGGCGCTCGGTGCCCACACTGCGAAATACGTGCCTTCAGTCTCGTCGATACAGCGCGGATGCGCTCCTAGCATCTCGTAGGCGCGGTAGAGCGTTCCTTCGTTGAAGAGATATTGGTCTTGGGGTGCGAACTGCGGCCAGAACGAGTACGGATCGCGGTAGTAGCGGACCTCGCCTTGTGCGTTTGTTACTTCTAGATGGTAGGCAAAGGATGTACTGCGACCCGTGATCCGCGCCTCGAACAGCCCGTCAGCATGGATCTTGGCCGCGGGAAAGTTCGCGCCTTGCCCGTCTCGCTCGACGACTCTTACGCTCGTCGCATCGGGCAAGAACGCGCGCACGACCCATCCGTCGTCTAACGGGTGCATACCCAAGGTCGAGAATACATCGGCGCATTCGCCGCGTACAAGGG
>VXZF01000481.1 GCA_009845645.1 Gemmatimonadota bacterium
ACCCCCATCCCGAGGAAGTCCTCTTAGACGGCTTCCGCGACTACGTGCTCAACGACGTGGAGCCGCCCTTCTCTGGCCCGCGCAACCTAGCCACGGTGGGCCTGATCAATGCCTTAGGAGCCTCATCGGAGCAAGGCGTTGTGATCGACTTTGACGAGTACATGGCTTAGTGCGTTCCCACCTGCGGCGACTGTGTACCGCTCATAAGTCTCGCCGCATTTCGTTTTGCCAAAAAGAATACGTGGCTCAGCATCCCGAATCCCTACAAAGTGAATATCAGAAATTTTACCAGATTTGTATTTGTTTTGGCGATTGCTGCGCTGGCTGTGGGGCTTTCCGCTTGCGATGAATCCGGCTCGGTTCTGTCGAGTGGAGAAACACCTCAGCTAGAAGGACTCCGTGGAGAAATTCCCATTGGCGTCGTCTTGCCTATTACAGGGAAGCTCGCTGCGGTGGGCTTGCGGATGAGCCAAGGAATTGAGTTGGCTCTTGAAGAGATTAACAACTCACAACTCAGCGATGTGAGAATTAAATTCATCATTGAAGACGATCAGACCACCGTTGAGGGTGCCGTTGAAGCCTTCAATAAATTGATCCATCAAGACGGCGTATCCGTTATCCTCGGGCCCGCTAGTTCAAGTGCAGGCGAAGAGGCATTTCCAATCGCACAACAGAATGGAGTTGTGGCACTTAGCCCGACTTCTGGTGCCTCTGGCCTGAGTGCAATTGGCGATTTTATCTTTCGCGCTAGTCTTACCGCAGATGTGATTATCCCCAATAGCGTCAAGGTAACTCATGCAAAACTCGGCTATCAACGAGTGGCCACCATAGTTGACAGCGTCGAGCTCGTCGCTCGGAGTAGCGACAAGGTGTGGAGGGAAGCCCTCACAGAGAGCGGTGTTGAAATTATGACTAGAGAAATTTTCCAAAGTGGCGATAGCGACTTTTCCCTCCTGTTGACTCGGATAATGGCGTTAAATCCTGACGCTATCTTTATCTCCGCTTTACCAACAGACATGCCTAACATTCTGATTCAAGCTCGTGAGCTCGGCATTCCCTACTCGATTCCCTTTATTGTTGCTCAAGTGAGTATAGACGAAGTGCTAACCGCAGGAGCTGCTGCCGAGGGTCTGATAACTTCTGCTAGCTGGATCAGCACGGCTGATACACCGGGGAATCAAGCCTTCGTTCAGAATTACAGTGCAAAATACGGTGTCGAACCGAGCATCTATGCGGCGCAGTCGTACGCCTCCGTATATATTCTGGCAGAGGCGATTGCCAACGCCCAATCTACCGGTTCAACCGCGATTCGCGACGCCATGGCAAACCTCTCAGATTTTGACACTGTTTTGGGTAAGTTCTCTTTTAACGACATTGGGGACACGGTTTACGACCCAGTCATGCTGATTGTCGAAAACGGCGAGTTTCAGGCCTTCGAGTAATCCGCAGAAATGGAAACGACCTCCTGCCGCTGTAGGTTGGAGATGCTGAATAAGGGGTGAACGCAATAATGCCGATGGACGAACAGACTGCCCGCAGCCTGCATCAAGACTCCTTGGTCATCGATTCGCACAACGACAGCATCGTCGCCCTGATCCGTCGGGGCATGTCCATAGACGGCGCACAGCGCGCTGATTTTCACCAGCGCGACGGGGCTGTTGCTTATTTGCGCCAGTACCAGCCGCCGGGCGATGGCGTTCAGCTCGACTTGTCCAAAGCTCGCGCAGGTGGGCTGGACGCGGCGTTTTTCGCCGTTGATTGCACCCGCCCGTGGGGCAATCACTTGCTCTACTGCATGGATGCCTTGGGCCATTTTTTACAGGAAGTGGAAGAGCACAGCGAGGGCATTGCCATTGCGCGTTGTGCGGCTGACATTGAGCGCGCCCTCGCCGAGGGTCGCCTAGCGGCCATACTGGCAGTGGAAAACAGCGATGCACTGGAGAAAAGCCCTCACATCCTGCCGCTGCTCTACCAGTTGGGCGTCCGCGCCATGACCCTCACCCATAGCACCCGCTCTTGGGCTGGAGATGGCTGCGAGGTAGCAGGAGGAGGAGGCCTGACCGGCTTTGGCCGCCAGCTACTGGGGCAGATGAACGAACTAGGCGTGGTCGTCGATGTGTCCCATCTCAACGAGCCGGGCTTTTGGGATGTAGCCCAAGCGGCCCAAGCTCCTTTTATGGCCACCCATAGCTGCTGCCGCGCCCTCTGCGACCACCCGCGCAACCTCCGCGACGAGCAGTTGCGCGCCCTCGCCGAAAAGGGCGGGGTCGTGGCCATCACGTTTGTCCCGGACTTTATCGACGCGCACAACCCCACCTTCGACGGCCTGCTCGATCACATTGAACACGCGGTCGCCGTCGCTGGCATCGACCACGTCGGCTTAGGGTCGGACTTTGACGGCGGTGGCCTGCTGTTGGAAGACGCGACCTGCCTCCCGGACATTGCGGTGGGATTGGCTAAACGCGGCTATGCGGAAGCCGATGTCCGCAAAATTCTCGGCGCGAACCAACTGCGGTTCCTGCAACAGGTTATCGGCTGAGGCCGTAGAGCGCGCCGAACTTCTCCCACAAGTAGTCGATGAAGTAATCGGCACTCAGCTTTGCGCCCGTCACCTCCTCGACTAATTCACTGGCCGTCGCCCGCGCGCCGCGGGCATGGATTTTCTCGTTGAGCCAAGTCTTGAGCGGCCCGAATGCGCCCTGCGCGATCTGTGCTTCGAGGTCTGGCAAGTCCTGGTGGGCTTGGTGAAAAAATTGGGCTGCGTACAGGTTGCCCAGCGTATAGGTTGGGAAATAGCCCAGTAGGCCGCAGGACCAGTGCGTGTCTTGGAGCACGCCGAGGGCGTCGTTGGGTGGACGGATGCCCAAGTATTGCTCCAGCCGCTCGTTCCACACCTCGGGCAACTCCGCCACGGCAACCCGCCCCTCAATTAGATCGCACTCCAGTTCAAAACGCAGCAGGATGTGGAGGTTGTACGTCACCTCGTCGGCCTCGACCCGGATTAGCGACGGTTCGACTTGATTGACCGCCGCGTAAAAAGCGTCTAGACCGACCGCGCTGAGTTGCTGGGGAAAAAGCACTTGTAGCTTAGGCAGGTAGTGCGTCCAAAAGGCTTTGCTGCGGCCGACCATGTTCTCCCACAGCCGCGATTGCGACTCGTGGATGCCCAGCGAGACGCTCGCGCCGGCCGGAGTACCGATCGCATCGGCGGGCAGGCCCTGTTCGTACAGCCCGTGCCCGGCCTCGTGGATGGTGCCAAAAAGCGAGCCGGGCAGCCAATCGGCACTGTAGCGCGTCGTCAGCCGCACGTCGTCGCGGGACGTGCCCGCGCAAAACGGATGCACCGCCAAGTCGAGCCGTCCGGCCTCTAGGTCAAAGCCCATGTCCGCTAACACCTGTTGTCCCAAAAGCTCCTGTTGCTTGATGGGGTATTCTTGGTCGAGTACGCCCCGCGCTGGGTACCGTCCGGTGGCGGCGATCTGCTCGACTAGCGACACGAGTTGCTCTTTGAGCTGGGCAAAGACCGGGGCGATTTCCTCGGCCCGCGCATAAGGCTCGTACTCGTCGAGCAGCGCGTTGTACATCGCGCCTTCGTACCCGACCCGCTCGGCCACTTCCTTTTTGAGCGCGACTATTTTCTCCAGCCAAAGCTGGAAGAGCGCGAAGTCCGATTTTTCTCGCGCCTCGATCCAAGCCTCGTGCCCCAAGGACTCGGTCTGGCTCAGCTCGATGACCAGCTCCTTGGGGAGCTTGAGCGACCGGCTCTGCTGGTGGTCGATTTCGCGGACGTTGACGACTGCGTCGCCCGTTAGTTCGGCGTCCTTGAGGTCGGCTACGAGCGCGACTAGCTCCGGTGCGGTGAGCCGCTCGTGGTACAGACCGGCCAAGGTCCCCATCGCCCTAGCCCGCATGGGTGCACCGCGCGGCGGCATATAGGTCTCTTGGTCCCAGCTCATTAGCCCCTGCGCGTGGTTTATGTCGGATAGTTCGTGGAGGCGTTCTACAAAAGCGTCATACGTATTGCTCATGGCGTTGTCTTTCCTTACGTTGATTAAACGGTTTCTTGCACACGATTGCTTTCATGTGAATTTTTGCGTGTCTTCTGTCCAGAAATCTGAAAATACCAGCTCAAAAATCTGCTCTGGTCTGGCAACTAATGAGGGAATAATCTAGGAGGTTTTTCATGATACACCACTTTTCTGTTCGGTTCGTCCTGGTCTTCATCGCTTGCCTTGCCAGTTCTCATCTGTGTCTGGCCTATACGTTTCATTGGGAGATAGACCAGACGCTTGATGGGACTGAGGAGGCGACGCTGATCGAGCCAGTCAAGGTCGTGCTATCAGGCCAAGCCGTAGAGGTGGCTTCGCATAGCGCGTCATTGTTTCTAAAGCAAAAGTACTCGGTTCACTTGAATAGCGCGTGGAGTGCCGAGCAAGCTCACGGCCTGCTGCAGACCTTTGAGTCAATTCCCCAAAATACCAACGACCCCTCCGAGGCCGAATTGACAGTACAGCCTTCTGTGTGGCGAATAAGTCAACGCCACATAGAAAACGATATTGAGATAAAGATCGTAAACGGGCAGCGGGTCGTCACCATTGCGGAGGAAGCCTTTACCTATGCGCGGCCGCTGATGGCAGAAATCGACGGGGTGCGCGGACACTTCTTTTCCAAAAGGCTCCACCGCGCTGTTGTGCGGTTCGTAACGGACAACGGGGCCTCAAGGGAAGTACTCGAGCATATTCTGTTTGAACGCTACGGGATCAGTCTGCAGGTGGACTATCGAGAGTTGACCCGGAACACCACCCAAGAAGGCGCCAGTCGGTTCATGTCCTTCAAAGACGAAGAATTGCTTGCAATCATCTCCATGCTCGAAGAGTCTCCCAAGGGCATGCTCCACACGCCTGGACTCGATTACATGGTGCGCCGCCTAGATGGCACACCGCATCCTTTCTACCCACAGGCTCCGGCTGTTGCCTGGCCCCAAGCGGGCTATATAGAGTTTGCCGAGTCTGCCTTTAAGAGCCAGGGCTTAGACTACATGCACCGGCTGATTGTCCACGAAAAGGCGCATTTTCTTTGGGAGCATCTGTTTGACGAACAACTCAAAAGAGATTGGATCGAACTGGGTGGCTGGTATTTCCAAGATACGTGCCAAGAAGGAGACTCCCTGTTGGGCCTTGTGGATTGTGAAAGGTGGTCAACGACCAAACAAACAGAGTTCGTATCGGCCTATGCTCATGCCCATGATCCAAATGAAGATATGGCCGAAAGCATCAGCGACTACATCGTCAATCCCGACAAACTGCGCTCTCGTTCGCCGGCAAAATACGAGTTCATTCAAAACCGCATCATGCACGGGACGCGCTATATCTCGCAGATACGCGAGGATCTGACCTTTGAGGTGTACAACCTCTATCCCGACAACGTCTATCCGGGCCGCATTATTCGGGTGGATATACAAGTCGACGGCAAGCCCAAAGAAGACAAAGAAGTAACCATTGAGATCGAGCTGCACAATGAAGGCGATCAAGACACGGCACAAGCCTCTGCGGTGCGGGTCTATAGCGAAAGGGGTACGTCTTTCGATATTTGGCTCTATCCAATAGACAGCAATGGGCATTGGGTCGAGACGAGCCACATCTTGCGCGGCCATGAGACCCTATCGAAGTATGCGGCTGCCGGGTATTGGCGACCCACTCAGATAAGCCTTCGGGATCCTCAAGGCAATGAACGGCATGGAGGACAAAATGATTTCGGCTGGGGTCTGTATCTTGACAATCCGTTGGCCGACGATACAGCCCCTCAATATGTGCCGGGGTCGATGAAGCTGTCTTTGTCCGAAGGATCAGAAAGAGGGCGGGCCTATCAGATCTTGACGGCCACATGGGACGTGATTGAAGAAAACGGCGTCACCTTCGTTTTTGCCTACGCCAACGACGAGATCGAGGATACATACTCCAGGCTCGCAGAGTACGGGACGTTTGATCCCAAGACCAACAAAGCCCGTGTCGATCTGATAATCCCTGATTACTTTCCCAGCGGTCGGTATGAGATCAACTATGTGAACATGCAGGATGACGCCTTGAATCGGGGCGGCGTGTACTTTACCAGGCCGGGCCATGACCTAAGAGACGAGCCGGAGGCAATCGACGAGAAGCCCGCTTCCATCCAGATCAAGACGACCCGACCCGACACAGCACCCCCTGTGCTGGATCTCAACAACATCAAAATATCAGCCGTGCCGACCAAGCCCGAAAAGCCAGACGGGGAAACCATCGTGGATATTTCTTTTCGGGTCAAAGACAACATCAGCGGCTATAGAAACACCGGTCTCTACCTGCGCGACCCTCAAGGAACTGAGCATCATTTCTGGCACGGGGGCCCGGACCAGTACAACATCTATTTCGTGGGCGATCCAACTGTTTACAAGACCTACGAGAAAACCATCGTCCTTCCGGTTGGCAGCATACCAGGCACGTGGGGCCTTGCTGAGATGAACGTCTCGGATAAGGCTCACAACGTGCTGCGGGCCAACTTCACCGAGATCGTTCGCTTCGAGGTCAGCGAGGCCAGCGCCAAACCCGTTGCCGACGCCTGGTATGGCCTGCCTCTTTCGCAGAATTGGCCAAATCCGTTCAACAGCCAGACGACCATCTCGTACTTCCTAAATCGCTCGGGATCTGTTCGTCTCGACGTGTGGGCCTTGAACGGCCAGCGCATCGCCGTTCTGCGCGAAGGGAAAGCCGCGGCCGGCCGGCATAGCTTGGTATGGGATGGCTTGGATCGTCACGGTCGCGAAGTAGCCAGCGGCGTTTACCTCTACCGACTCATAACAGACCAGGGCGTTTTCACGCAAAAGCTGACCCTGATTAAGTAGAGTTGATCTGCTCCGACTTACTCACGGCCCTCGCGGACCGGATCGCCGATAGCACGGATATATCCGTCTGCCATCGCCGTCGTCTTGTGCCCGGGCAAATCGCGCAGGACATGCGTGCCAATACCCGATGCTGCCGCCCGCTTGCTTTCGAGCGGGTCGGCTTCCCCGGCCCGAATGCGCACCGGTTGATTCCCAGCCCGTTTTCGGGCTATCTTTAGGGAAATTTCCGAAGTCCGGGCAATCGCCGCCCGGCGCTCACGGCCATTGATGCGATAGTTGAGGATGTAGAATTTCATCAATCTGTGGCCCCATCATCCGCGGAGGACCCCATGAAGATCACCCACGCCGAAGCCATCGCCCTCAACATTCCCTTCTACGCCGATCACGTCACTCGCGCCATGCAGCGCGCTT
>VXZF01000339.1:0-2795 GCA_009845645.1 Gemmatimonadota bacterium
TGCTAATGGGTTGGGTCTGGCGCCGCCGTGACCACGGCGGCGTTATTTTTATCGACCTTCGCGACCGCTACGGCATTACCCAAATTGTCTTCAACCCACAGCGCGATCCAATCGCCTACCAACAGGCCGATCACTTGCGCAGCGAGTACGTCATCGCCGTACAAGGCGAAGTCGAGACCCGCCCCGAAGGTATGGTCAACCCTCAATTACCCACCGGGGCGATTGAGGTAAACTGCGATCAACTTCGCCTCCTCAACCGCTGTCAGACCCCACCTTTTCTCATTGAAGATCAAACCGACGCTGGAGAGGAAATTCGGCTCAAGTATCGCTATCTGGACCTGCGTCGGCCTCGCATCCAAGGCAATTTGCTACTCAGGCACCGGGGATATCAGATCGTGCGCCACCTACTCGACCAGCGAGGCTTCATCGAAGTTGAAACTCCGTTCCTGACCAAGAGCACCCCCGAAGGGGCCCGAGATTATCTCGTCCCCAGTCGAGTGCATCCTGGGCATTTTTTCGCTCTGCCTCAATCACCTCAAACCTACAAACAGCTCTTGATGATCGCCGGCTACGACCGCTACTTCCAGATCGTCAAGTGCTTCCGCGACGAGGATTTGCGAGCCGATCGCCAGCCCGAATTTACCCAAATCGATATCGAAATGGCCTTCGTGCGCGAGGATCACGTCATGGCTATTGCCGAGGATATAACCCGCGCTCTCTTTGCTGAGTTGCGCCAAATCGAGTTACCCAACCCCTTTCCGCGCCTCACTTATCGCGAAGCCATGGAGCGCTTTGGCTCAGATAAACCCGATCTGCGCTTTGGCTTAGAACTCAAAGACATAGCGGCAGCAGCACGAGCTTCCCAATTCCAAGTCTTTCATTCCGTTCTTGGCAGTGGTGGTCAAGTTAAAGGCATAAATGCCAAGGGCTGCAGTGGGTTCTCGCGTGGACAAATTGACGATTTAATCGCCTTCTCCCAAGGCTTAGGTGCCAAGGGTCTTAGCTGGATCAAACACACCGACTCCGGCCTTGAATCCTCCATTGTCAAATTCTTCCCCCAAGCCGCTCAAACCCAGTTGATCAAGGCTCTCGAATCCGCCCCTGGCGACCTAATGCTTTTTGTCGCCGATCAGCCCAAGCAGGTCTCCCGGATACTCGGAGCACTGCGCTTGGAGCTGGCTCAGCGCCTCTCATTAGTACCCGAGGATTCTTGGCAGCCCCTTTGGGTCTGCCAATTCCCACTCCTAGAACGCGATGAAGAAGCCGACCGCTTTACAGCCGTACACCATCCCTTCACAGCTCCCCTAGAAGAGGACCTCGCTCTGCTAGATAGCACCCCTGCCGATGCTAGGGCGCGAGCCTATGACTTGGTCCTCAACGGCAATGAAATTGCCGGGGGCAGCATGCGAATTTTCCAGCGATCAGTACAAGCCCGTCTCTTTCAACTCTTGGAAATCGGCACCGAAGAAGCCGCGGCCAAATTCGGTTTCTTACTCGAAGCACTCGACTACGGAGCCCCGCCACACGGTGGTATTGCCTTTGGCTTTGACCGGCTGATCGCCTTGCTCGCCAACGAAGATTCAATCCGCGAAGTCATCGCCTTCCCCAAGACCAATAAGGCCGTGGGCTTGATGGAAAACGCCCCTTCTTCCGTCGATTTTGGCCAGTTGCGCGAATTGGGTATTCAGTCTGCCTGAAAACTTACAAGTAGGGTAGATTTTCACTTGTTCTGCTTGACATCCACTCTAGGTCGCCTATATTTGTGGCCATATTCCGTATATTAATGTAAGATCGCTATTTGATCCTTAAGCTTAGGTGGAGGAACTACTTAATGAGCTGTCTTTCCACTTTATCCAATTTGAAATACTCGGGCGGCGCCTTGGCGGTAGTGATTCTGTCGCTCGTGGCTAGCTGTTCGCGTGTTCCGTCGCAAGAGGACATGGAATACCTAGAACAACAGCGCCAAGCCACTCTGGCCGCCGAAGTAAAAGTAACCGAGCTACAGGCCGCAAAAGCACAGCTCGAGCGCGAACTCGCCGAGCGGCAAGCCACCAAAAAAGCACTAGAAGAAAAATTAGCCGCTACTAAGAACAACCTCGCCAACCAAGGCAAATAAGAAAGGGTCCGACTATGAAGAAGTTGTCCGTTGGTGGGTTGGCTTTAGCATTACTAGTCCTAGCGAGCGGAAACATCTCTGCTCAAGAGCAGCAGATGACCTGTGAGGAGTACATGGCTCAGGGGAACGAACTCGTCAACCGCGAAAACGCAGCCAACACCCAGATTGAAGAGCTAAACGCCCAGATTGAAGCGCTTAATATACAGATTGCCCAACTCGACCGGGCCAACGCCGACCTCAATGCCCAAATCCTCGCAACAATCGGCCACTCCGAATCCGAAGTCATGGCCTTTGGGCGCGAACTCGACGCTATTATCGCCCAACTTGAAGGGCTAATGGCGCTAGCTCCAGAAGTGCTCATTATGCGGCGCGGTGAGGTCACCGCCATCGATTCCCGAGTCGCCGAGCTCAAGCAGAGCAACATAGCTGCCCTGCCCGAAATGATGGACAAGCTATCTACCATTGACCAGATGCTCGCCGAGCTCAAAGCGCGCGTAGCCCAACCCGTGGTCATTGACTACAAGGTTGAGCGGGGCGACAACTTGTGGAATATTTCCAAAAAAGAACAAATCTACGACGACCCCTATATGTGGCCCCGCATCTACCGGAAAAATAAGGATCAAATCAAAGACCCGGATTTAATCTACCCCAAGCAAGTCTTGGCCGTGCCGTTTGGGGT
>VXZF01000339.1:2805-7273 GCA_009845645.1 Gemmatimonadota bacterium
TCACCCGAGGAGACTTCCTCTTCAAGATTGCCGCCGAGCTTTACAACAATGCCGGAAAATGGCATAAAATCTACGAGGCCAACAAGCAGCAGATCGTCGCGCCAGATATAATTTTTCCTGCTCAAGTCCTCGAAATTCCCAAGTAATTACAACTACTTGATTTAAATACGTTTCAAGACTTAAAGGGGTTTGATTCTTCCGGGGTTTGAGGGAGGATTTCAAACCCCTTTTGTATTTTTGTCCAGCTACCAGAACTATGAAGGACATTTCTATCGCCGGCATTGATCGCCGCTCTCTCTTCGGGCGCAACGATCAACACTTGGCTCATCTTGAAGAGAGATATGGCATTCGCTTAGTCGCCCGCGGCGACAAGCTGACGATTAAGGGATCCGATGCCTCGGTACGCGAGGCCGATAGCTTCCTCAGTCCTCTCATAAAACGCATGCGCCACGGTCCGCCCATCGAAGCAGCCGAGTTAGAGAGCTTGATTCACTGCAACTCGATTCTGCCTAAGGGCGACCACAGCACTCTCTCAAACTCCGCAGCTTATACCTATAAGACGGCCATCTATCCCCGCACC
This sequence comes from Gemmatimonadota bacterium, assembly GCA_009845645.1. GTDB lineage: Bacteria > Latescibacterota > UBA2968 > UBA8231 > UBA8231. Next base: position 3,386 of record VXZF01000339.1, read on the forward strand.
GAAGGCCAAGCGAGATATCTCGCAGCTATCGACAATAACGACGTGGTCTTCGGCATCGGCCCAGCTGGCACCGGCAAAACGTATCTTGCGGTGGCCATGGCCGTTGCTGCGCTGCGGCAGAAGCAAATATCTCGCATCCTGCTCGCTCGGCCCGCTGTCGAAGCCGGAGAGAAGCTCGGTTTTTTGCCTGGCTCTTTTGAGGATAAGGTTGACCCCTACTTGCGCCCACTCTACGACGCACTACAGGATCTCATGGAACCCGAGCGCCTGCGGCGGATGCAGGATATGAAAATTGTCGAAGTCGTGCCTCTGGCCTACATGCGCGGCCGCACCCTCAACGATTCGTTTATTATTCTCGACGAAGCCCAAAATACTACGCCACAACAGATGAAGATGTTTCTCACTCGATTGGGTAGTCACTCGAAGGCCGTAGTTACTGGCGATATTACCCAAACTGACCTCCGCGATGACCAGCCTTCGGGCTTGGTCGTCGCACCCAAAATTCTGACCGGGATCGCTGGCTTGGCCTTTGTTCGGCTCAACGAACGGGATGTGGTGCGCAACCCGCTCGTACAGAAGATCATCAAAGCCTACGACAGCTATGAGGACGCCCACACCTCGGCCGATCCATGAACGCGCTTAAACTCAATTGGTTTGGTTCTAAACGCCGCAGCAATCAGCCCCAACCTTGGCACCCGCATAGCTCGCGGGTGTTCCACATTGTCTTGGCATGCCTAGTCATCGGCCTGCTCACTTACCTATCGCCCTACCAGCGTCCCTACAATGTCGCCCAGCTACGCGTCGATAGTGTGGCCCAAGCGCGCATCGAGGCTCCTTTTCTCTTTAACGTGCCCAAGAGCGAGGCCGAATTGGAGCACGAACGCCAAGCAGCGGCTTCCGAGGTACCCACCATCTTGCACCGCGATCCCTTAATTCAAGAGCGACAGCTAGCCCAGCTAGACTCGGTCTTTGCGGTGATGATCCCAAGGATCCGGGTCCAGATGGCCGACTCGCTCAAGCAACGCGAACTCCAACGCGAACTCCCTCAAGTTATCGGTTCGCTCTCGCTCGATGCCCTTTCGACTCTCATCGACGTCCTCTCCACAACCAGCGAGCCCTATGTGCACGACTTCCAAGCCATCTGTCGGCAGATTTTGGCCAATTACTATACCGCGGGCATCATTGCCTCTAAACAACCGATCCTCCTAAGTCCCTCGACCCAAGTCCGCCTCGGAGACCGGGAGCAACATATAGAAACACTCTATAGCGAAGAAAAGCTCAAACAAGGCGAATTGATCTCGCGCATCCAAACTTATCATACGATCGCCGACCGCGATGCCGTCCAAGCCGTACACGAGTTGTTAAGCCTCTTTGTGGTTCCCAATCTAACCATTGACGAGTCGGAGACCGCCCGCCTCAGGGACGCGGCGCGGCGCGGCGTGGCCAGCATCAAGCGGATCTATGTCCAAAACGACCTCATCATCGACAAAAACGCCACCGTCACCGAGGAGCACGTCGATGCACTCGACGCCCTAGCCGCCCGCATCGCCCAAGATCAATCTCAACATCCGATTAAGCGCCTGATTCAACTGGCTGCGGCCGCGACAATTTCCGGGCTTCTGATCTTCGTCTTCGGCTACTTCCTCGCCACGCACGAACGCGCTGTTTTTGAACATCCCGGCCAACTCGTCCTCTTAGCCATCCTGACCGTTGCCACAGCCGCCGCGGCCTCCTATATCAAAACGCACGACCTCTCCCCCTACTGGGTACCGATCCCTCTCGCCGCCATGCTAGCGACGATCCTGCTAACACCACAAATTGGCTTAGTGCTCTCGTTTGTGCTCGCGCTTTTTGTCAGCAACCTCTTCGCCGACTTCTACGTAGTCATAATATGCGCCCTAACGGCGGCCATCGCCGTCTATGCGGTGCGGCACGTGCGCCACCGCAATCAGTTCTACCGGCCCATGATCTTCCTGCCGATTTCTTACGCATTGCTCATCGCGGCGGCGGATCTATTGCGCTTCTTTCCGGTCGAACAGATATACGATCATATTCTGCCCGGGATTGTCATCGGAGTGGCCGCTCCCATCCTCACCATCGGCCTGCTGCCGATCTTTGAAAGTCTCTTCCACATCACCACTGATATCACCCTGCTGGAGCTATCGGATCCCAATCGGACCTTGCTCCGCCAATTGGCTGTCCGGGCACCCGGAACCTATACTCACAGCCTGATTATGGCCAACCTCTCCGAGAGCGCTGCCGAGGCCATTGCCGCTAATTCGCTCTTGGCCCGCGTCGGCTGTTATTACCACGACATCGGCAAGGTGAACAAGCCAGAGTACTTCAGCGAAAATCAAGGGCTGCAAGGTGGACGCAACCCCCACGATCGTCTAATGCCCTACCTGAGCATGCTCATCATCGCCTCACACGTCCGCGAGGGGCTCGAGTTGGCCGAGGAACACGGCCTTCCCCAATCTATCTGCGATCTGATCGCCCAGCACCATGGCACTACCGTCATTGAGTACTTTTACGAGCGCGCCGTAGAATTGGGCGACCGCAGCGTGCGCGAGGAAGATTTCAGGTACAATGGCCCCAAGCCCCAGACCAAAGAAGCCGGCATCTTGATGTTGGCCGACTCGGTCGAAGCGGCGGCTCGCACCCTCGCCGAGCGCACGCCCAGCCGGATGCGCCAGTTAGTGCATAAAATTATCCAGCAGAAATTCACCGCTGGAGAACTCGACGAGTGCGCGCTGACCTTGCGGGATTTGCTCAAAATAGAAGACAGCTTCATCCGCGTGCTGATGGGCGTCCTTCACAGCCGGATGGCATACCCTTGGCAGAAGGCCAATCGCAAATGGCAGACCGTCTAGCGAGCTCCCTTCACATAGTCCAAGACGCGGGCCTAACCCCTCTGCATGCAGACGCGCTTGCAGCCCTACATCACATCGCCGCGCAGGTCGCTTGCGCCCACACATTGCCAGACGCAGTCCAGCTAGTCCTCATCAACGACGACTACATGAGCAATCTCAACACCACCTATCGCAGCAAGGAGGGGACCACGGATGTCCTGTCTTTCGACTTAGGAACCATACCGGGTCAGAACAGCAGCGGCGAAGTGTACATTTCACTGCCCCAAGCGCAACGGCAAGCTGCCGCGCTCAGCGTCCCCCCCTTAGTGGAGCTAGCCCGTCTGTTGGTACACGGCCTACTGCACCTAGCCGGCTGGGTACACGACACATCCGAGCAGCTAGACGCTATGGAGCGCGAAACAGACCACTTTCTTACCACAGCCTCCCTCTCTCCCTAAGCGACCTTGGCCGGCCGCTTTACCGAAAGGAGCCTTTTTGGAACCCCCGCAAGTTGACTTATCCTCGATCGCATACGCCGCGCTGGTCGGCACAATCAGTCTCGTCTGGCTCTTCGTGGTAGCCAGCTATGAGACAACCTTCGCTATTCTCTCCAAATCCGTGCTGGAGAAAATGGCCGAAAGCGGCGTGTCCCATGCGGACGCCATGCTCCGCATCTACGAGCCACGCCTACGCCTACGCCTGATGGCCCGCCTCGGTGAAGCCATCGGCATCATCGTCCTTGCTCTCTCCCTGTTCTTTCTCTCACAGGCTCTCACCCTTCCGAGCTATATCTCCGCGGCCGTAGCCTTATTGGGTGCGCTAGGGCTTTTTATGGTCGTAGCGACACCGCGACGTCTTCGCTTTGATGAAGAAGGAGACCAAATACGCGTACCCATCGTTGCCTTAGCCTATGTGCCGGTACATGCTCTGCTCCTCCCCCTGACCAATCTCCTTGAACTTCTCAGCAGCTTCGATTACAGCGACGAGGACTTCCGCGCGGAAAAGGAAGAAGAACTGCGTAGCATCGTCGAGTCAGAAG
>VXZF01000018.1 GCA_009845645.1 Gemmatimonadota bacterium
CGAGCCGACCGAGGTCAAGTGCTCGGAGTTCGGCGCGGCAATTATCGAGAATATGACTTCGGCGAGCTCAGTCGAGTCGTAATGGCCGACGAGCTGACTCACCTCGACGAGCAGGGCCGTCTCAAGATGGTCGATGTAGGCGGCAAGGAGCCGACGGTGCGGCTGGCGCGGGTGCGCGGCGAGATCCGCATGGCCCGTGCGACGGCGCGACTGATCGCCGAGAATAAAGTCGCCAAGGGCAACGTCTTGGAAGCGGCACGGCTGGCTGGGATCATGGCCGCCAAGCGTACCGGAGAGTTAATCCCCTTGTGCCACCCGCTCAACCTCACGGCGGTCAGCGTGGATTTGCACGTCGGCGAGGATCGAGTCGAAGTCGAGGCCGAGGCCAAAATTGACGACCGCACGGGCGTGGAAATGGAGGCCTTGGTGGCGGCGAGTACGGCACTTTTGACCATTTACGATATGTGCAAGGGCGTCGATCGCGGAATGGTGATTTCCGAGTTGCGGCTGATGGAGAAGCGGGGAGGGCAGAGCGGGATGTGGGTGCGGGAAGATTAGCCTCTGTTCTTACTTGCAAGTGCGTGGCCAATTGACTCTACTAGCATCGACGTGAGCCGTTCGGCGATCGATTGGTCTATCGGGGGACTAAACTTCGATTTCCAATTGTGAGATACGATGTGGTCTAACAGGGGTTCAGTAGATTCTTTGTCCACAACGACGAGGTGGAAATTTATGGTATAGGTTGGGTCTCTTGGGTTTACGGCCTCGCGATAGTACCCTTTGATAGTGACGTCAACATGGTATCTGCTAGACGCATCTCCCAAAACGCCTGCCGATTTGAGCTTCTTACCTAGATAAACGTCTAGCAAGTGGCGTGATTCATCGCGTATGATGACATCCGCAGGCTCGCCGTACCTCCATATAGTATAAGTTTGTGTAATCTCATTCAGTGCGACCCGCATTGTAGAGTCGGCCCGAAACCCGAGCAGAGCTACCATAGAATTCGAATCCCATGTGCGTTCGCCCGGGTCATCGAAAAGCGAGGATTCAAGGCCTGTATTAAATCTCGTATCGAACCTATACCGGATTACGAAGCGACGAAAATAGCGCCGCACTTCATACGGCGTTTTGATGCCATCTACGGTTCTGTATTCTTGCACCCTAGTCAGTACGCCGTGCTGCTTTTCGGCTATAAGTAAATGGCTAGTGGGGCTAAAGTAAGCCTCGCGCAAAACGCCATATTTACGGTCATCGACTTGGATAACATGTGCTGATTCTCCTATGATAGCATGTGCTGATTCTCCTCCGGCTAATGTAACCTCTCTCAGGTAGTGAAGTACGATTCCCTCTCCCTTGAAGCGGGATATAAAGTCCCATCGTTCCGCTTGTTGTTTGAGCAATTCCGTATGGGTTGGCCTACTAATGCCATATCGGTATGCCCAAGCCCGCTCGCCGTCGTACCCACGTGTTTTCCCCCAGAGAAGGTTCTCCATGAACTTACGGCCTTGATAGAAAAGCCGTTCGCCTGACGGAATCCACAAGAAATCTCTAGGATTATAAATTTCGATCTCGGTATGCATGTCCCGTACCTGTAGAAGACGGTCCATACCTCCCATCGCCTCAATAGCCCGGTCGACGATTTCTTCTGCTTTTTTCCTATTGCGGCTATCGGCATCCGTCGTGTCTGCATCAGGCATCCAGAGGCGGGCATAGTCCGCTTTCTCCTCGGCGCGTTGGTGTTCCATTTCTAGGAAGAGATCCTCCAAAGAAATGAAAGTATCCCGAACCGCCTTGAACTCGGCGCTTTTTTCGCCCATAAACCGGGGTGCCCTCAATGCGAGTATCGAATCGGGCGTCTCGCCTAATGGAGTGATTTGGTCGATAACTTCGACATCCGTCAACAGTTCGGCAGGTGGTTGCCCCGATATCCTGCGCTCAAGTTGCGTCAATGGAAAAATAGGGGGTGTGCCTTTGAAGGGATCAGTTGGCAACGCCGGCTTGACTGCTTGAAATCGGACGGGGTGTAGGATTCGTTCTACGTTTTCTGCCGCCCATCGTTCGTACGCTAAGAGCGCGAACAAATGCAAGAGGCCGGAGGTTAACAGCGCGAGGCTAACTCGCCATCGCCGCTGTTTTCGCGCAGTCGTGAGAGTATATCGAAACACGCCGTCGGACTCCTGCTACTAAGACCAAGAGAGTATGTATGGCGAGGAGCTTCCCAATCGGCTCAATAAGCCACGTGAACCGGAAAGATCTCTTCTTCGGCACCCCGGTCCGCCGCGATCTTGATCCGGCACAGGTAGATCCCCGGCGGCACCAACTGTCCGTGCTCATCGCGACCATCCCAAGCGAAATTCCACTGACCGGCCTGCCCTAGGTCGCTTCCGGCGCGTCCGCGCAACGCCCCTGCCAAGTCGTAGAAGGCGATGTCCAGCCGCCGCTCTGCCAAGATCCGCAACAGCACGAAACGGCCTTGGAGCAAGTCGTTGATCCCGTCGCCGTTCGGAGTGAAAACGCGGGCTACCTGCACGTCGTTTATCAACCGGCGACCGACCGCTTGCAACGAGACGCGCGCCGTGCCGCTGGCGACTAGTTCAGTGGCGTCCTGCGCTTCTGCATCGACGCGCTGGAAAAAGCTCGCAGGATCAGTCGAAGAGCGGGCGAAGGCAGGGAAGAGGACCCCCTCGCGGAAGGCTTGTGAAGCGAATTGCACCTCCACTAGGGCGTGGGTGTCTGGGGATAGATCGGCGTTGAGCGAGGCGGGGAAGCGCAAATAGAGCGAGTCGGGGCCAGTTGGCAGAATCGCTATGGTTTGGCCCTCGGCGTCCTGTAAGCGGCCATCAGGGCCAAGCGCGAAGACTTGGTCGAAATGGGTTTTGAGGACGCGAGTCGAGAAAATCGCTGGATCGAAACCTGATGCCTGCCGCTCGACCTCGACCTGGCCCAAGCGCACGCCCAACGGCTCGGCCGCTTGGGGAGCGACGATCAATATCTCGTCAACGCCGTCGCGCACGGTCGGGTCGTCGGGGTCGGGTGCGGCGAGGCGGGCAAAATATGAAAAGCGCTGTGGGGTCAGCGGGTTGATGTCCTGCGGGGGACTGTAGTCCATAGGCTCGGCACTAAGGTCGCCAATGGGCCGCGCCGTGCCCTGTGGACTCAAAAGCGCCAGTTCCCCAGCCAGTTCTAGAGCCAGCGGCGGTGCCAGATCGATGTGGAACGAGCGAATTCTCGCCGTTTTGAAGGGATCCTCAGAAGATATCTTGAAGCGAATCTGGACGAATTTGCGCGGGCTGGGCGAGGTGATGGTGGCCTCGCTGCGGCCGTCGGTGGGCTGGTAGTTCTCGCTCCACTCGCTCCAGCCGACAAACGCCAGTTCGCCGTCCTTGTCAAAGCTGGAGCGCGGTGCCCGGCGCAGCTTTCTGCCGTCCTCGTCCACCAGACCGTCGCCATCGTTGTCAATCAGATCAATCGGATCCTCGTCAGTGACCCCATCGCCATCGTCATCGGTGCGCGAGGCGTGTTTCTGGCTGGCGGGTAAGGTCTGCCAGATCTCCCAAGCCGTCCACTCCAAGGCAATCTCGTCGTAGACTTCTTTCGTCACTTCCTCGCGCTCTTCGTTGCCACCAACGGTCACGACCTGATAGTACGTGAAGTTGGTGTCGGTCTGATCCGAGGTGCGAGTCTGAATGTCGAGGCGGATTTCGGGGTGCTGGTCCAACGGCTCGATGCGCTCGCCGGTCTGGCCGGTGAGGGGGTCTTCCTCTCGTATGACGGCGTCGGCGCTCCAGGCGATACGCGGCAAAGTCTTGCGAATGAAGTTGCCGCGGGCGTCGGTGAGGCGGATCGGGGGCGAGTGCAGCGAGACATCGACTGGATAGCCAACTCCGTAGAGCTGCATTTCGGCGAGGCGGGCACCGCTGCCGGGGCTGAGCAGGTTGCGGATTTGCACGAAGCGGATCTTGCGCGGTGCGAACTCCTCGCCGAACATCAGCACTCTCGGCTGTCGGTTGTCGAAGCGCTCCGCGCTGATGATGTCGTGCCACTGCAGGGCCTCTTCGAGTTGGACGAAATCCCCGGCGTTGTCCAGTTGCACGGGTTTGAGTTGGGTCCCGTCGGAGACAAGAAAGCCGTGGCCGGCGAAGGCGGAACCGCTGCGCTGGCGACGCATCACCGCATAGAGGCCATCGACCCAGAAGGTTGCGCCCAAGTCCAGCCACATGGTGCCGCGGACGATGGTTGGATCGTAGCCCCAGGCCGTCCACTCGGTCTGGTAGAGTCCATCGGTGGCTTGGTTGGGCGTACCCCTACCTCCTATTTCGTAGGAGTCGCCGGCGCGCTCTCGCGGATTAAGGGCTAGGTTGTCCCCCTTGGTCCAGACCTCTACTTCGGCGACGCGCGGGACTTCGCGCTCAAAGTAGCGGATAGGTCCTCGTTGCGCAGCGGACACGTCGTTGAAATAGGTGTCCTCGTCGATCTCGATGAGGAAGTCCCCCGCCGTCAGCCGCTGGTGGACTACCGCGCCGCGCCGCTCGGGCGGCAATGCTTGATAGGCGTCGCGGCCGGCGTCCCCCTCGCCGACGAAGCGGTGGCGTTCGAGATCGGATTCGGTAATTTTCAGGCGTATGTACTGAAGAAAAGATCCTCGCAGATCTGGTTGTCCATCGAGGTTGAAGTCGGCGCGCAAAAGAGGCGCTATGGGGTAGGACTGCCGCACTAGGCCATCGGCTCCGGGAGGAGGCAGTTCCGTCGCTTTGGTCTCGGCCACCAGTGAGAAATTGAGACCATTGCCGTCGGGAAAGGGGAAGGGCTCTCCGAGGGAGACAAAAAGCGAGAAAGCCTTGGGCGCGTCCCCGGCGGGAAAGGAGACGGTGATGCTGTCGATAAAGGCTAGGCGGCCGAGGTCAACTAGCAATTCCCAGTTGCGCAGTCCTGCGGCGGAAAAATCCGCTGTAGCGGGCTCCCAGAAGGTGTCTAGGTCGCCGTCAATGAGTCGCGCCGCGATTCGGTCGTTGCTCAGTGCGGTGGCTCCCCCTTGTACGGTCTCGCTGTTGGTGCGCACGGCATCGACGTAGCTAAACTGCCCCGCGTCGCGCGCGGCGTTGGCCAGCGTCGCAACGAGCCGAGGTTGCACTCCGTCGTCCGACAGCGAGAACAGGCCGGTGGAGTCAGCCCGCTCGTTGAGGGTGCGCACTACGTCGTTTTGGAAGATCCACTCGCGCCAATGCTCGCCTTGATCGACACGGATGGCGTTTGCAGTCAAGCGGTAGCCTTGGCCGTAAGCAGCCGTGGCGAGGATCAGGACGGCGAAGATCAGACGCGTCATTAGTACACCAGCGAGAGGACGCCAAGTGTCTCGGTGGACGTCTGATCGGCTGCGACTTGCAGGCGGTAGAGGTAGAGACCTGGCGCTAGCAGGTGCCCAGCCACGTCGCGACCATCCCATTTGAGTTTTGTCTGGCCCGCCGTGCGCGATACCGGACCTACGCGGTGTACTCTGCGTCCCGACAGGTCGAGGATTTCCACTGCGACTTCGATTTGGTCCAAGACTAAAAAGAGGTCGAAGGCGAATTCAATCGCATCGTTTATGCCGTCGCCATTGGGCGTAAAGGGGTTGGGGACGGCCTGAACTTGTAGGCGGCGCGGCTGGATATTATCGACGACGACCAACGTTGCGTCCGTGGCCACTTCCTGCACGGCGTCGCCGTCGCGCACTCGCTGGGGAATCGTCGCTTCCCGCGTGGCGAGGCGGTCGTTCCACACCGATCCTGCAAAGCGGGCCGAGCCGCGAAAGAGCCGCGTCCGCAAGCTGAGTTCAATGCTTTGGCGGGCCTTGAAGTCGGAGGCCCCTAGCAGCGGAAACTTGACCAATAGCCGCGTCTCGCCGGTGCGGGGGTCCGAGACGATGGTCTGGGCAAACTGGCCGACGACGAAGGGACTGTCCGATTCTGGCTCCAGACGCAGCGGGTCCACTGGGAGCAGCGGGTCGTCGTCGGTGGTCGCGGTGGGTACGGCGATTTCCTCCCAAGTGCGACCATCGAACTTAAAAGTGTCGATCCGGGTTGAAGCGTCGGGCACTGTCAATTCGATGCGATTGAACTCCCCTTCTTCACCATCGGCAAAGAAAGGTTGCAGGAAGTAGCGCAAGGACGCTTCTTCGCCTAGTGCGACGCGCGGCGGAAAGACCTCGGCGACCACGCCGCCCGAAATTAGCGGCTCACCGTAGTCGAATTCGAGATAGTCGAGCGCAACGGCGCTCTCGATGGTGCTGTCGAAGAGGATGCGGAACTGCAGATAGCGGGTGCCAGTGGGTAGCGGCAGGGGCACGCCCGCCTCGGACCAGCGCTCTGCGGGAAGGCTTTCGTCGATAAGCCCGTCCTCGAAGCTGAAGGGGGCCGACCAGAAACTCCAGCCCCTCGGACCGTCGCTGCCCAAATCTGGACCGAGTTCATTGTAGCGAAGTTCGGCCTCGGGAATGCGGCCTTGGCGCAGCTTGAGCCAGGAAAAGGCGTCGAGTGGCCGACCGTCCTCGCCGCGAGTGTCGATCTCGTTGGCACCGCTGTCGCGGGCGTAAATGTGCGTGTTGGGCGCATCGCCAGCGCGAAACTGGATGCGCACATCGCCAGCGGAACCCGTTTTGCGCCCCCGCCAGCGGACTTTGCCCCAGTTGACGGTCGAGCCAGGTTGGTCGGGAAACTCAGCCTCGACATCCCCGGCATCATCGAAGAGTTCGAGCAGTTGGCTGTAGCGCCGGGCGCGAGGCGTGGGGGTGCCGATGTCGATGATCTCGGAGGTAAAGGAGGCGTCGCTGGGGAAGCCCTCGCCGAAGAGACCTACCTCTGCCGTTTCTTTGTAATCAAGATCGGAATCGAGTGAAGCGACATCTATCCGGCCTAGGAGCACGGGTGGATCGAAGTGCAGATCCTTGACTGGATCGGTATGTTCCCACGTCACGGGGACCAGGATCTTCTTCACTTCGAGGGTCGCCAAGACGGAATTGACGGTTGTGGGATCGCCGTAAACCACGAAGTAGTTGGCGATGGCCGTGACGGGCAGGGTCGGTCGCGGTTGGAAGATGAGGCGATTGATGTGGTAAAAACCCATCAGGTTGAGTGAGGCTCCTCCTCCATGGATGCCGTAGATGCCGGCGACGCGATAGTCGGTGCTGGTCGTGCCGAAGGCAGTGGAGAGGTCGCCATCGACCATCTTGCCGTAGTCGATCCGATTGATGCCGCCGCCCGACCCGGATTTGAAATAGTCGCCTGAGATGGGAT
>VXZF01000325.1 GCA_009845645.1 Gemmatimonadota bacterium
AAGGTACCCTGAACAAACGGGATGATATCGACCGGGGCTGGAGCGTGGAACTGGCTTTCCCTTGGGAGGGGTTGAAAAGGCTGGCGGACGCGCAAAGCCTGCCCCCGGCCCCCGGCGATGTCTGGCGAGTTGGGCTGGTGCGGCGTCAGATCATCGACCAGCGCGCCAGTCAGCGGCAGGTTTTATGGACTTGGCAGCCCCTTATCGAAAGCAATATGCACGTGCCTGAGACGCATCTCGAGGTGGAATTTTCCCGCGTGCCGCCGGGCGAATCCGCCGCGAATTCGGCGTAAGTTTTCATTCGGGCGCAGGCCAGGGACGCCCCTTTTCTGTTGCAGCGATCATTTGCTGCAATTTGTCGGCGATGAATTGGGTGTGAATGGCGATGAGCGCTTCCCCTTTTTCTGCGCTGGCAAGCAACGCGTTTTCTTGGCGGGCGCGGTCGCGTGGGTTTTCCGGGTTCGGTCCGCCCTGCGGCCAACCTTCCTTGGAAAAGGGTTCGAGATACGCCTCGACTTCAGGCGATAGATTGTGGGCGTAGTCCAAGCCAGCGGCATCATACTCTTCCATTGTGAAAGCGCGGACTCGTTGTGGGCAGGCCGCCAACATTACGGACGTCTCGTCCTCTGAGGCGTGGTTTAGCGCGGTTTGTCGCGCCACTGTATCCAACTTGCCCGCTTTCAGATCTCGATAGCCCTGGAGGATGGTCTCCCGGTCCTCGTCTGTAAGCCCCATCCAGTACGAATCTTCATCGAGTGTGATACCCAAGTCTCGCCGCCACGTCGGCAGCACATCCCGCAGCAAGCCGTGATTGCCGCCGTGACCGTTTACGACGAGGATCGTGCGAATGCCGTGGGTTTTCAGGCTTGCCGCTACGTCGAAGATGTAGGCTCGCAGCGTTTCCTTGCGCAATGTCAGCGTTCCCTTGCGCGCCATGTGGTACGGGGAATAGCCCACCGGACAAGGTGGAGCAACCGTGACCTGTGGGTAAAGTTGCAAGGCGGCCTGCTGGGAGATAAACGTGGACAGGACAATGTCCAGATCCAAGCTCAGGTGTTCGTTGTGCTGTTCGGTTGCGCCGATGGGAATGATGGCGGCTTTCAGGTTGCCGCTTTGTAGCGCTTGGCGAATTTCCTTGCGGGTGCACTCTCCTAGCATGACTCTGGAGGGGTTGACGTATCGGGTTTTTGCGTTTGCCATAGTATTCCTTCGGAATCGAGGTTCTAGGTTGTCCTTCAAGAGAAGATACAGATCGGCCAGCCCTTCTTGCGAGCCAGACGCGCTAGCCAGCGGTCTGGGTTGACAACGACGGGATGAGCGACCTCCGCTAGCAAGAAGCGGTCGGCAAAGGCGTTTCCGTAGGCCGTGGATTCGCGCAGGTCGAATTCGCAGGCGCGCGCCACTTCTTCCGACTGGCGGACCTTTTCAGAGCCGGATACGCGCGGGCCGTCCAAGTCGCCTGTCAAGCGTCCCTGCTCGCAGGCTAGCTTGGTGCCAACGACGAAATCCAGATCGAGAAGATCCTTCAGGGGTGCGATCAGGACCTCCGGTGCTCCCGACACGATGCCGAGACAATCCCCTGCGGCGCGATGGACGGCAATCAGGCGCTGGGCCTGATCTGGGATGTGGTGAGTTAGTTGCTGTTGACAGAAGGTTTCTGCCGTTTCTACGAGTAGATCCATCTCGACGCCGCCGAAGTAGGTCTTGTTGGATTGGATGCCGCGGGTAGGGATACGGACGGCCCAAGACAGGAACGCGCGAACCGCCCCTGGGGCGGTCTGCTTGCCGGTCTTCAGCGCAAAGCGAATGAACTCCCTTTCGGCGCTAGTACCGGGCAGTAGCGTCCCGTCTAGATCGAATATCGCGGCTTTCACGATACTAGCTAATCGCGCAGCAGACCGGGAAACATTTTGCGAAATAGCACGTCCTGGCTGTCCCATATTACCGGGACGCCTCGCACTAGACACATCACCACCGTCAACCAGACGATTGCCTCTCCGACTAGAACTAGCAACTCCGTGGACACTCCGATTGACCAACCGTACTCGGCTTGGCCGGACTGAATCAGCAGCACCGCGCCTAGATAGACGAACACGACCGCCTTGGTAAAGCCGTAGAGCGCCCGACTGAAGCGAGAGCTCACGAGCGCCTTTGCCCAGCGGCTGCGCATCATCGTCTTACTGCCGAATGCGGTTTGGCCCGCATCTACAAAGGCGAGCGTCCGCAGCCAGTCGATGAGGAAACTGCGGGCAACGACGATGGCCGCAGCCCAGAAGCTGGCCATGCCGATCGACGCAAAATAGACCCAGAAGACGTTCTCGACGATGCGGTCTCCGGCGATGTCGAACATCGCGCCTAGATCGGATTCAATGCCGAGGCGGCGGGCAATGATGCCGTCGAGCGCGTCCATGTAGAGGGTGGCGATGGTCAGTAAAACCGCTATACCGCAGGCGATGGTGTTGACCTTGTATAGCCCAATTACCAAAAACACCAAGAATATTCGGATTAACGTCACGAGATTCGCTTGCATGTTCACCTCCCTCGAAATGCAAGAATATCGGCTAGCGATAGGATTTCATTATAATATGAAAAAAAGCAGCAGGTGCCGATGGAAAACTACAGTGTCAGAATGATCCGCGAGCACATGGAAAATATTCCGCAATTCCCGATCCCCAAAGGGTTTGCCATGCGGAATTACCGTCCGCATGAAGGGGCTATCTGGACGCGGATTCAGCGAGCGGCAGAACCGTACTTCGACGTTGACGACCAGCTTTTTGCGCGCGAGTTCAAACGCGATTTTGGGGCGCTGGAGGACCGGAGTTTTTATTTGACCACTGATGCCGGCGAAGAGATCGGGACTATTACGGCGTGGTGGCAGCCCGATTTAAATGGCCAGGATTGGGGCCAGATTCACTGGGTTGCGATTCACCCGGACTATCAGGGACGCGGGCTTGCCAAGCCGATGATGTCCGTGGCGATGGCATACCTCAAGCGATTCCACGAGCGCAGTTTTCTCGGCACCTCAAGCGGACGGATTCCCGCCATCAAAGTGTATCTCGATTTCGGATTTTACCCAGACCTTGAGCGAGAGAATAGTCAACAGGCTTGGGCGGAAGTCGCGTCCGTTTTGGAACATCCGGTTTTAAGGGCCTGCGGTTTTTAGCAAGGTCAGGTAGGGATCGCCGGTCCCGTTAATCCAACCCTAGGTCCGCGGCGATCACCTGCCATGCGTTGTAACCCGGTAGCCCGGTGATGTTCCCCGACGGGTGGCAGCACGAACCGCACAGGTATAGACCTGTTAGATAGCCTCGGTAGTGGCCAGCGCCTGGGAAGGGCCGGTTGTAGCCGACCTGACCGTGGCCGAGGGAGCCTACTAGCAGGTCGCCGTCGCGCATGTTCGGCAGCCGCTTGGGGATGTGGTGGACCGAGTGGATCATGTGCTCGCGCACGGCATCCCGTAGGTTCGGTGCGTAATCGGCCCAAGCGTCGAGCATGCGGTGGCCGTGGGCTGTGGCCTCTGCGTCCCAGTTATCGGCGTGGCCGCGCAGGCGGAAGGGCACTTTCTCCCACATGAAGGCGGTATGTGCATTGTCGGGTGCTTGGGTGGTGTCGAAGCGGCTGGGACAGGATCCCCACATCACCGTCGGCGGCAACTGGCCCCGCTCGTGCGCCCGTACTATGTCGTCGAAGTCGGTTACTGACTGTAGGCCGAGGAGGACCATGAAGGCGTCGTCCAGCTCGGGGTTGGCTTCGGCCGCCGAGTAGAGCGGGGCTTCGTCGAGGTTGAGGTAGAGGCCGAACAGGGGGGCCAGCAGGTTGTAGCGGAACGCGGCGGCTTGGTCGCGCCAGGAAGCTGGCAAGTGCGCGGGATCAATCAGGTCGAGGAAGGTCTGCTGCGGGTTGAGGCCCGAGGCGATGAAATGGCGGGCGTCAATCCGCTCTCCCTCGGATGTGACGATCCCGGCAGCTCGGCCTGGTCCGCTGGCGACAGACTGTACCGCGATCTGCGCGAGCTCGACGTTGGTGCGCACTTCGCCACCGGCCTCGGCGATGGCGGAGACGAGGGCTTCGGCCAGCCGGGCCGAGCCGCCGACGCACATTTGCGCCTTGCCGCGGGCGGCCAACAGCGCCGGGATGTGATGGCCGAAGCCGGGAGCGCGCGGATCGACTTCGCGCAGGCCGTTGAAGAACAGGAGGCCGGCCTGCACCGCTGGGTTCTCGAATTCGCGCAGTACGAACTCGCGTGGGGAGTAGGCGCTTGTTTCTAGTAGCAGACGGCCCTCGGCTGTGGCTGCCAAGCGGCGCTGGCGCTCTGGGGCTGGTAGTGGGGGTGCCTGCGCTTCGGGTTCCAGAATCTTCGTCACGATGGGCAAGAATGCCTCGCGCCAACGGCGCAAGGTATCGGCGTCCCGGCGGCTGAACTGGGCGAAGGAGTCGGCGGTGCGCTCGAAGTCCGTCCACCAAGTCAGGGAGTGCCCGTCCGGGAGCAGCATGGCCACGTTCAGATCGGGCTCGAGGTAGCGGACACCGTGTCGCTCGAGTTCGAGTTCGGCGTACCACGGCATCTGGGTTACGCCTCGGTGGTAGAAGGAGTGGGTGTTGTGCAGGAAGCCGGAGCCGACCGGCCACTCTTCGGTGCGCAGTCCGCCGCCGGGCACGGCGTTTCGCTCTAGGCTGACGACGCGTAGGCCGGCTCGGCACAGGTAGGCCTGTAGAATCAGGCTGTTGTGGCCGGTTCCGAGGATGATGCCGTCATACGTGGAGTCCGCCATGACCAGCAATCTAATATTCGATAACTTAAATGGGCAAAGTATCTGGATACATATAGTCACATAGAGGATAGTAATCGTCGTATGAATATAGTTGTTGATACAGAGCTACCCCGCGCTGCCCGCTGGGCGTTGGAGGAGTTGGCTCGTACCCTCGGCACGCGCGGGGAATCCGTTGAGGTCATAGCCGCACCTGGACCAGATCTTGGTCTCATCATCGGCCTAGCCAGCCAGTCGTCGGCCGTAGAGGATGCTCTTGCTTGTGCTGGCGTGCGCTGTCCCGAAGCACCTGAATCTTTGGTACTCCATCCTCTTGCTGCTGGCGGATTTCTCATCTGTGGCAGGGACGAACGCGGTCTGATGTACGCCTTGCTCGAAGCGGCGCGTGCCGTCGAGCTGGCTGCGCCGGAAGTTGACGTTTGCGCGGCAATTGCTCCTGCGATCCAATCGCCGCACTTGGCTTGGCGCAGCATGCAACTGTTCCTCTGCAACCGTCGGCTCGAAGAGGCTTGGTTCTACGACGAGGAGTTTTGGGACGAGTACTTGGAGCGGCTGGCGCACTGCCGCTACAACAATCTGAGTCTCACCTTCGGCCACCAGATCGCCTACTTGTCGCCACCGTACCCCTTCCTGTTGGAGATCCCCGAATTTCCCCAGGTCCGTCCCATTGGTTTTACCGCAGAGCAGTGCGCCCGGCATCTGCATATGCTGATTCGCATCGCCGAGTGGACTCGTCAGCGTGGCCTGCACTTTACTTTCGGCGTCTGGTCCCAGCACGCTCAGGACTACGGGGATTCTATGGTGGAGGGGCTTACGCCTGAGATCCGAGCGCAATACAATGCGGCTGGACTTGCGCGCCTGCTCGCCTCATGTCCAGGGATCGACGGGGTTCAGTTTCGCATGAACTACGAATCCGGCGTCGCCGAGGATCGCCAAGCCGAGTACTACGCGCCGCAGTTTTGCGCTATTGCCGAGTGCGGTCGTTCTATTCGTCTAGACTTGCGCGCCAAGGGGCTTGCCGACGACACTATCGAACTCGCCCAAGAACTCGTTCCGAACACGGTGATTTCTACCAAGCATTGGTGCGAGCATTTGGGCATGCCCTATCCCATGCCGGCCATTCAGCAGTTCGACCAGAAAAACTACCGCCGCTACGGCACTTGGGATCTACTGCGCAAGCCCCGCTCCTTTGCACTGATCCACCGCCTGTGGAGCGCGGGAAGCCAGCGCATGCTCCTGTGGGCCGATCCCGAATGGGTGCGGCGCTTCGCTGGCTCCTGCACCTTTGGTGGCGATGGCTTTGAGGTGATGGCACCGCTGACGAACAAAGGGGTCCGCGACGAGCGGCCGGTGTGGTCAGCTAGCGCCGATCCCGCCTTTCGGTCTCACGCTGAGGAACATCGGCGTCACTGGATGTTTTACTTGTTGTTTGGTCATTTGGGTTACGACCCGGACGCTTCTTCTGAAGTCTGGCAGCGGGAGTTGCGTCATCGCTTTGGTACTGCTGCAACTTCCGTGGAAGAACTTTACCGCATCGGCGGTCAGATCCTGCCCCTGCTCACCGTGGTGTTGCAGCATTCGGCCAGCCTCTGGACCTTCTGGCCAGAGCGCTTCGCCGGCCGCAGTCTGGCGGAGGACGCGCAGGTCGAGCCCAGCGACCCGACTCAGTTTTATGGCATCGACGAGTACGTGGAAGACGCGTTGGGCAATCGGCTTTGCGGTAAATGGACGCCGCCCCACGTGGCCTATCATTTGCGCCAGCTAGCCGCTCAGGTGCGCGGCCTGCTAACCGGCCTCGGTGGAGATTCGACGGAGCCGGAGCTGCGTCATATCCTGATCGACTTTACCTTGCTCGCCCATCTGGCCGAGCACCACGCCTGCCGTCAACAGGCAGCCGTCCATCTCGCCTTTTGCCGCCGGGCTGGGGAGGTCCGTCGTTTGTCCTCCGTCCGCCAACACTTGCTCCAGGCACGGGATCATTGGGTGGCGCTGTCTGAGGCGGCTGAAGGTGCCTACTGCGACGATTTGGTTTTCGGGTTTCGCGAGAAAGGCCACGTGGGGCACTGGCGGGACGACTTGGTTGTAGTCGAGCGCGATTTGGCCGCCATCGACGCACTCATTGCGGAACAGCCGGAGATTCCGTCCGCTGATCTTGGGTCTTTTCCCGGCGGCGATGTCCATCTCGATCCGCCAGAGGTGACCTTCATTCTGCCGACCTATGCTCCGGCAGGGCGCGACTTAGAGCTTCACATCCGGTGCGAATCTCCTACTCCTTTCGCCGTCCGCTGCTATCACCGAATCGCTCATCAGGCTTTGGATTTCGACTGCGTCGATATGCTCTCCGACGGCGATGGGCTTCGAGTGGTGATTCTCGGTAATTCCATTGATTCCGCTTGGGATCTGATGGTGTTTTTCGAGTTTCTCTTCGACGATGGCCGGGCCACCCGCTGGCCGGACTGGCGCATCCAGACGCCCTATTTCGTCATTCCGACGAAGTGAG
>VXZF01000258.1 GCA_009845645.1 Gemmatimonadota bacterium
GCATCCTAGGCGAGCGCATCCAGCAATCCATCTTCCCCGACACCACCTACGGCGTGGATTCCGGCGGCGACCCGCGCCATATCCCGGACCTCACCTTTGACCAGTTCAAGCGCTTCCACGACGACTTTTATCACCCGTCCAACGCCCGCATCTACTTTTACGGCGACGACGACCCCGAGCAGCGCCTCGCGCTGTTGCACGACTATCTAAGCGACTACGAGGCGCTTTCCGTTGACTCTACCATCGGCACCCAGCCGCGTTTTGCCGCGCCCAAGCGGCAGCAATTTCCCTATGCGGTTGATCCAGATGCGGTCGAAGAGCCAAAGTGCTTTGTCGTGCTCACTTGGCTATTGCACGACGCGACTGACGCCGAGCGCCGGGCCTTGCTGGTGCTCGAACATGCGCTGCTTGGCACCCCAGGATCCCCGCTGCGCAAGGCCCTGATCGACTCTGGGCTAGGCGAGGATTTGACCGGTAGCGGGCTGGAGGTCGAATTAGCGCAGATGTTCTTCAGCGTGGGTCTGAAGGGCGTGCAGCAGGCCGATGTCGATGCAGTCGAGGCGCTGATCTTGCAACACTTCGGAGAACTAGCGGACGGCGGGATCGACCAAGGGATGGTCGCGGCCGCGCTGCACACTGCGGAGTTCCGCTTCCGAGAAAACAACACCGGATCTTTTCCGCGCGGCTTGGGGCTGATGCTGCGGCTGTTGACCAACTGGCTCTACGACCGCGACCCCTTCACGCCTTTGCGTTTTGCCGACTCCTTCGCCGCGCTCAAGGCCAAGTTGGCGACGGACGACCGCTATCTAGAGAGGCTGATCCAACGCCACCTCTTAGGCAATGCGCACCGCACGACCGTGGTCCTGCAGCCCGATGCCGAGTTAGGGACGCGGCTGGAGGAAGAAGAGACCACGCGCCTTGCAGAAGCCCGGGCGCACCTGAGCCACGCGGATTTAGAGGAACTCGTCGCGTCCACCGAAAAACTCAAGCACTTGCAAGAGCAACCCGACGCGCCCGAGGACCTAGCCAAATTGCCCCGCCTGCAATTGAGCGACCTCGACAAAGCGATTAAGACCGTACCGCGGCAAGAGGACCAAATCGCCGGGGTGCCGGTGCTCCACCACGACCTCTTCACCAATGGCATCGCCTATCTCGACGTGGGCTGCGATCTGCGGGTGTTGCCCCAAGAGCTTTTGCCCTACATCCCGCTCTTTGGGCGTGCCCTGCTGGAGATGGGCACCGAACGTATGAGCTTCGTCGAACTGCAACAGCGGATCGGCAGTCAGACCGGTGGCCTGAGTGCCCATTCACTGGTGGGGCCGCGCCCCGACGGCGGGCCGGCCGCGGCGTACCTCTTTTTGCGCGGCAAGGCCATGGCCGAACGGGTCGCCGACCTGACGGCG
Source organism: Gemmatimonadota bacterium (assembly GCA_009845645.1). Classification (GTDB taxonomy): domain Bacteria; phylum Latescibacterota; class UBA2968; order UBA8231; family UBA8231. The sequence continues at coordinate 1,404 of VXZF01000258.1, forward strand.
ATTGTGCGCGACGTGCTGCTGGAGGGCCGCCTCGACGATCAGGAGCGCTTCTTGCAGATGGCCTTAGAAGAGCGGGCCAGCGCGGAGGCCGGGCTAGTGCCGGGCGGGCACCGAGTGGTATTAACGCGGCTGCGCGCGCAATTCGACGAGACCGGCTGGCTCGCAGAGCAGATGCGCGGCTTGAGCTATCTGTTCTTCTTGCGGCAGCTCATCGAAGACATTCGCGGCGACTGGCCGGCAGTACAGGCGCGGCTGGAGCAGATCCGCGCCCTGCTAGTCAACCGGCCGGGCATGCTGTGCAACGCAACCGTGGCCGGCGGCGACCGCGCTGCCTGCGACCAGAGCCTAGAGGCGCTGTTGCGCGAGTTGCCGCAAGAGGCGCATCCGTCCGCGAGTTGGACGCCGAACCTAACGGCGGTCGATGAGGGCCTGACCGTCCCCGCCCAAGTCAACTACGTGGGCAAGGCGGCGAACCTCTTCGCGCTTGGCTACGAATTGGACGGGTCTTCGGCCGTCATCACGCGCTACTTGGCCACCACTTGGCTGTGGGATCGGGTGCGAGTCCAAGGCGGGGCCTACGGGGCCTTTTGCTCCTTCGACCCGTTTACCGGGGTGTTCGCGTACGCGTCGTACCGCGACCCCAATTTGCTGGAGACGCTACAAGTGTACGACCAGAGCGGGGCTTTCTTGCGCGACTGTCCGATCAGCAGCGACGAGTTGACCAAGGCCATCATCGGCACCATCGGCGACTTCGACGCCTACCAACTCCCCGACGCCAAGGGCTACGCCTCGCTGGTGCGCTACCTGACTGGCATCGACGACGATTATCGCCAGCAAATGCGCAACCAAGTCTTGGGCACCAAGGCCGAGTACTTTGCCGATTTTGCCGCCGTGCTGGATCAAGTTGGCGCAGCGGGCCGGGTCGCAGTGCTGGGGTCGGCGGATGCGATTGCAGCAGCGTCGGCTGCGCGCGACAATTGGCTGACGCCGATCAAGGTGCTGTGAGCTTCGACTCTTGGCAAAATGTTCCATGCCGCAAAAATTATTCGCGCGACCGCCTAGGCAACTAGGCGGTTTTTTTATTTTTGCGGTTCACGTAATCGCGCTTCGTGGGTCATATAGGACAAATGCGCTACCGGCCGGAGCAACAACCCGCACTCTTCCGCAAAGGAGGGCATCATGCAACCCTTAGCCATTCGCATCCTATATGTCGCCCTGATCGCCGTCTATGGCGTTTCCAGCGCAGCCGCGGTCGAGACCAAGTATCCGCACGGCGGCTTTGAGCCCCGCCTCGACAAACTCCAGGGCTTGCTTGACTATGTCCATACCGCGAAGAAGATCAAGATCCAAGCCGGTCCCAAGTTATGGCAGGCCATTACGGCCATCCCCGTCGCGACAGGCATCCCTATCACCCCCGAGCAAGAAGCCGACCTGCGCGACTGGCTCTACGACTTTCTCGTCGCCTTTTCCGTCTCTGGCAATGACAGCCTCGCTGCCGAGTTTTACCTGCGCGAGGGCGTCAACAACCCTAGAGCTATAAAAAATATGAAAGAGACCCTAGAGAAGTGGGGAATCCCCAAAGGGGACACGCCCTTTGACCTCTTCCAAGCCATGCACCGCGCTGTACTCGACGACCAAGGCTGTGAATACCGCTTTGGCAATGCCTTCTTTCGCCACAGCACGTTTAAGGTATTCGAGATGCAGGGCCGGTACGAGAGCTATCGGACTCACCCGAGGGAAGCTGTCAAGCAGGGCCGGTACGAGAGCTACCCGAGGGACGTTGTCAAGGCCCGATTCAAATTGCAGCAAGAGGTTGACGGGGCGCTGCGAGCCGGTGAGAAGCGGGTCTTCACCGACATCGCATTTGTCACCGAAGAGCCGACGGAGCTCGCCGGGCCGAAAGGGCCGATCTGCACGCCCTTCTTTTGCCGGTTGGTCTGGGATCCAGAGCGGACGATGTGGCGCTTTGTAGAGGTCGTCTATAACTCCAAACAGCCGAATTCTTTTCTATTTTCGGCCATATAACTGGCAGTGACTTTCATCAACGCCGGCACTCTTGCGGAAAAGGGTGCCGGCGTTTACTCGCGATCGTGCGAGGAGGTTTTTTTATTTTTTTGGTTCACATAGTCGCGCTTTGTGGATCATATAGGACAAACCGCTACCGGTCGGAAGCAGACGCACACGACCTACATGCTAAACAGGAGCGTGGATCATGTTAAATCGAACGATTATTGCCACAACAGCAGTGGCCCTACTGCTCGGCCTGCGAGCGAGCGCCACCGGGATCTCTTATATCGAGAAACTCGACCTTGACCACGGGCGCATCGAAGTGTGGATTGAAGACGAGTGGCTGCACGCTCGGCGGGTAGAAGGGTCCGACGATTTGGTTTGGCACGTGGTGCTGGGCCAAGTGGAGAAGGGAGCAATGCCCACCATAGAGGGCGGCTCAACCGCCGAAGTGCGCCATCCCAATGGCCGCTATTTCGTGCGCGACATCTCCAACCAGCGATTCAATTGCGTCCGCCAGAAGCTGGCGGAGGGCGAGTTTGCCGGAATCAACACGGATTTTTTGGCCGGCTCACAAAGTGGAGGCAGGGGCATCGCTACTGACCAGGGCATTGCCGTCGAGAATCTGGATGACTACCAGTGGGTGCTGTTGGGGCCAGCGCAGGCGCATATAGTCGAGGAGGGGGAGGAGAAGCAGTTTCACTTTGAGATCGCCCCCAATGCAGTATTGCGCATGACTCCCACGCTACAGGAGGGGAGGTACGCGCAATTTAGAACTGCGGGGGCGGGCATGATCGACTACTCCTACGATAAGGCGGAGCTAAGCGACGACGGGGAATTTCTCCAAGCGCGCTACGTCGGCATGGAGGAGGTTGAAAGAGCGCTCAACCGCAGCAAGCTCGAACAAGGCTCCATACCCCCCGAATTAGATGCGGAACGCTGGGTCAATCCGATGCCTGTTGAGCAGTTAAAAAATATGTCGCAAGCTCCGGTGATTCTCATCGACTTCTGGGCGACGTGGTGCACGCCCTGCGTAGCCGAGATGCCCACCGTGCAGGCTCTATACGATCAGTACGCCGAGCAAGGGTTTATGGTCGTAGCGCTTCACTCGTCACACCAGTCTCAAGACATGGACGATTTCGTCGCCGAACACGGCTACACCATGCCGATTGTGCTGGATACGGGCGAGACGTATCGCCGCTTCGGCGTCGAAGGCATTCCCCAATACGTGCTGATCGGCCGCGATGGCCGACTCGCCGAGACCGGTCTTTTGGGCAGTGTACCGAGTGCAGAGCAGATCGAAGCTCTCTTAGCCGCCAACTAATTTTGCGCCGACCAGCCGACATAAGCGCCGAAGCCGTAGAGCACTACGGACGCTTAGTGCTCAAGGTGGCCTATAAGATCGTCGCCAATGCCGACGAAGCGCAGGAGGTCTTCCAAGAGACCTTCCTGCGCTTCCACGCCGCCTGTGTGCGCGGCGAGCTCATCGCCCACCCCAAGGCATGGCTTTGCCGGGTGGCGACCAACGCGGCCTTTAAAATCCGGCGACATCAACATCGGGAACTGTTATTCGAAGGGGAAGATACTGCGGTAGAAGCCGATGCCGACAAAGACGCCGAGCGCCACTTGCTCATGGACCGGGTGCGCGACTTGGCCGCTGAGTTGCCCGAGCGCCAGCGCATGGTCTTCGCCCTGCGCAACTTCGAGGGCTGGCCCTTTGCCGAAATCGCCGCACGACTGGGATGTAGCGAGGAGTCGGCCAGAGCTAGCGAGTACAAAGCCCTTAAAAAGATCCGCGCCCATTTGGGTGCCGACTACAAGGACTGAACGCCATGAACAGAGCCGAATTTGAAAGCAAACTGAGCGACTACGTGCGAGGCGAGTTATCGTCTGCGGAAGCGCGGCAGATCGAGACCTACTTGGCCGATCACCCGGAAGCGGCCGACGATTTGGAGGCCGTGCGTTCCGTGCTGGAGCTAAGTGCTGACATCGGCACCGCCGAGCCACCGGACGCGCTTTTTGCGGCGGCTCGTGCCAATGCGCTGGAGGCGATCCGTGCGGAGGCGGAGGGCGAGCACAAAACACAGTTCGCGGCATTCTGGCAGCGACTACCGCGACCAGTGTACCTGTCGGGACTGGCCGCCATGCTAGCTGGGGTAGTGTTTGGAGTGCTGTGGCAGGGGAGCACTTCGGCATGGGCCGAGGTAGTAGCCGAGGTGCGCAAGCTGAACTCCGTGCGCGTAGAGGGCTGGATTCGCGGAGAAAAGGGTGAACAAGTGCCAGTGAAACAGTGGCTCAAATCCCCGCACTCTTTCCGCTCTGAAGTAGGTACCGGCGCGGCACGGCGCGAGGTCGTAGTGACCGACGCGAAAATGCAGATGTACGCAGATGGCGTCTGGTATGGGAAAGACATTAACGCGGAAGACGCGTGGTCCATACACAAGCTCGCCGAGCAACTAGCGCTGCCCGAACGCGGGAAACTAGAACTTCGGAGCTACCAAATTGAGCGCGAGGATCGGGGGGCAACGGAGCTTTTTTCGATCTGGCAACGCTCCTCGCTGGGGAGTAAGACCCCGGCGGATATCCGCTATGAGGTCGAAGTAGATGCTCAGACGCGGTTGCCCAGCCACTCCCGCGTTTATCTGGATGTGGGCCAAGAAGATTGGGAGTTGGTCAGCGAGTTGAACTATCTGGATTACAATGTACCACTGGCGGACGAGCTTTTCGCGGTCGCCGATGATGCGATCCAGCCATTGACCCTTTCGGCATCTGAGCCGAATCCGTTCGGTATGATGCTAGAACCGTTTGTTCCGTGGAACAGAACGTTTTACATGCCCCTAGACGGCATGGATATCATCGTCCATCCTCCTTCGGATGACCCGAGCAAGGGCATAGGCGGCATAGCTTCTTCCACCGCAGGGGGCATTACGCGCTACGAATTTCACCGCACTCCGCTAGCCGAAATCGCGCGGAATCTTGGAGAAATGCCGGTGGAAATTCCAGAGCAAAAATTGGCCGAGCAGAGCTACTCTACGCGGATTGCCTATAGCCATCGCCTGACCCCCACCGAGCGCATCCAACGCCTCGGTCGCCGCTTTGGTTTTGTCGCTGAAGTGGCAGAGCGACAGGGCACTAAGACGCGCTGGATTTTTACTCAAGATGGCTCAGAGTTTCCAACGAACCCGCAAGCAGGAGGTGCTGAGACCAATGGCGAAAACTACCACGCTACGGGGGAGCCGCTCGGGTTTGCGATTCAGAATATGCTCATGAACGCCGCGCTCAACGACCTAGTCGAAGGCTACAACCGAGACCTCGACGAAATCGAGCTGCAATGGGACGGCGCGGCAGCAGACAATCCCTTTGAGCGCCAAGTAGATATAGACGTTGATTTCGCCGATGGCTGGGACGTGGCTCTCGATTATTTGCGCGAGCAATTCGGGGTGAAGATGGAGCGCGTATCCGAGCCGATCACCTACGAAGTATTGGTGCTGAGTCCGCACGGCAAAGGCACAAAGTAAGCGTTCATATCCGACGCCATCGCAGGCGTCCCGCTCGCGTACGGTCCTTTAGGGTCGCGCAGGCGAGCGGGACGCCTTTAATTTCTGGCAGAGCAAACATCATGGCCTCTGTCCCGAATATTCTCTTTCTCCTGACCGACAACCAGCGCAACGACCTGCTCGGCTGCGCTGGCAATCCAATCATCCAAACCCCGAATCTCGACCGGCTTGCCACAAGCGGCGTCCGCTTCGCAAACGCATTCTGCACCAGTCCGATCTGCGCCGCCAGCCGCGCCAGCTATCTCACCGGCGTCTATGAAAGCCGCCACCGCTTTACCTTCCTCACGCCGCCCCTCCAA